>DATGHN010000285.1:0-13601 GCA_035308005.1 Solirubrobacteraceae bacterium | reverse complement strand
AGGCGGTTGACGTCGTCGTAGTTGCCTCGCACCGTAGCGAGGTTCGTGCCGTAGATGCTTGTCGCGAGGATCTTCTGCTCCTCGAGATCGGCTGGGATGAAGACGTAGGAGGGCAGGCCGAGCGCGGCCGCCTGGGCTGCGACGGCGTTGCCGAGGTTCCCGGTCGAGGCGCAGGCGAGCGCGTTGAAGCCGAGCTCTCTCGCGCGCGCCGAGGCGACCGCGACAACGCGGTCCTTGAACGAGTGCGTCGGGTTGGCGGCGTCATTCTTGACCCACACCTCGCGCAGACCGAGCCGCTCGGCCAGGCGATCGGCGCTGACGAGCGGGGTCCAGCCTGTCGGCAGGCCGGCCCGCGATGCGAACTGGTTGGAGGGCCCGGGCGGCCCGCCGGCGAGCGGCAGGAAGTCGGCGTAGCGCCACATGTCGCCACGCCCGGCCTGAATGCGGCGGCGCAGCGCCGCGACATCGCCGGCGTCCGTCGGCGGGCCGTAGCTGACCTCGAGCGGGCCGAAACAGCGGTCACAGACATAGAGAGCGACGAGCGGATACTCGCTCCCACACTCCTTGCACTTCAGCTTCTCTGCCGCCATATGAAAAAACCTCCGCCGGTCGTGTGGCGAAGGTTCGTGCGAAAGGCAGAGCCCCAACCACATCTCCCAGGCCTGTTTGGAGCCTGATGGAATTGGCACCGTTTTCCGCTTGCGCGGATTGGTTGCCGGGGTTTCATAGGGCCAGTCCCTCCACCCCTCTGGATGCGATCCAGCTATGTACCGGCGAAGTATAGCGACGCGGCGTGCTATAGCAGGGGCATGGGCGATGACGACAGCGAGGCAGCCGTCGAGCGGATCGTGGCGGCGCTCGAGCCGGTCGCGGACGCCGATCGCCTGCGCGCGCTGGTGATCGTCAACCCGTTCGCGACGACGGTTTCAGACCGCCTGCGCAACCTTGTCGTCCATGCGCTCTCGGCCCGCTACAACGTCGCGGCGGTCGATACGCAGCGGCCCGGGCACGCGAGCGACCTCGCCCGCGAGGCTGCCGCCGATGGCTATGACGTCGTGATCGCCTTCGGCGGCGACGGCACGGTCAACGAGGCCGCGAACGGCCTCGCCGGCTCAACCACGCCGCTGACATGCCTCCCGGGCGGCTCGGCGAACGTCTTCGGCAAACTCCTCGGCATCCCCGGCGAGATCGTCGACGCGACCGAGCATCTGCTCGGCGTCGCCGACCGCTTCGCGCCGCGGCTCGTCGACCTCGGCGCCGTCGAGGGGCGTCTGTACACCTTCAGCGCCGGCGTTGGGATTGACGCCGACGTCGTCCGCGCCGTCGACGCGCGGCCGCGCCTGAAGGCTCGTTTTGGCCCCTACTTCTTCCTCGCGACCGCGATCGGGACGTTCGTGCGCCACTACGCGATCGCCGCGCCGCGGATGTTCGTCAGCTCCGGCGGCGAGAGCGTCGCGGGCGTCACAGCGGTGATCCAGAACGCCGAGCACTACACCTACTGGCGCCAGCGGCCGGTGGACCTGGCGTCGGGCGCGACGCTCGACGGCGGGACGCTGTCGGCGGTGGTGCTCGGGCGCGCGAGCTTCATCGGCGCGGCGACGCTCGGCGTGCGCGCGCTGGCCGGGCGCGGCAGCGTCGCGCGCCACCGACAGATCCACGCGCTGCCGGCTTCGGCCGCGATCACGGTCTCCAGCGCGACCGGCCGGCCGCTGCCGCTACAGGTCGACGGCGACTACATCGGTGAGGTGACCGAGGCTCGCTTCACGATCCGCCCGCAGGCGCTTGCGGTGGTCGCGTAGCTCAGGCGCCGGGCGTGACGCGGAAGGCGTCGAAGACCGACTCGATGTTGCGAAGGCGGCTGATCGTCGTCTTGAGCGCCTGCGTGTCTGGACACTCGACTACGAAGCGGTTTCGGATCATCGGCGGGCTTGCCGTGCACTGCGCCTCGACGATGTTCATCCCCGCCTCCGAAAAGGTCCGCGACAGATCCTCGAGGAGGCGGTGGCGATCCCAGCCGTCGACCTGGATCTCGACCTTGAAACCGGTTGTCTGACCACCGTCCCAGCTGACGGGAGTGAAGCGATCGGCGTCGCGGCTCAGCGCGCGCGCGTTCGAGCAGTCGCCGCGATGGATCGTGATCCCACGTCCGAGTGAGATGTAGCCGACGATCTCATCGCCCGGCACCGGACGGCAGCACTTCGCCATCCTCACGAGCACGTCGTTGACGCCCTCCACGCGGATCCCGAAGTCGCTCGAGGATGTGGTCGGGCGGCGGCGCTCGCGCCGCGACGAGATCAGCGTCGAGGCCGCGGTCTGCTCGCCATCGGCGGATTCGCCCTGCTTGAGGCGCTGGAGGATCTTCCCGACGACGGTCCGCGGTGAGACCTTGGCGCTGCCGAGGGCGATGTAGAAGTCGTCGGCCTTGCGGAAGCCGAGCTCGCGGATGACGTCGGCAAGCAACGCCGAGCCCGAGATCCGCTGCGCCGGGAGGCCCTGCTTGCGAAGCGCCTCCTGAAGGGCCTCGCGCCCTGAGTGCTCGGTGTCCTGGCGGCTCTCGGCCTTGAACCACTGCTTGATCTTGTTGCGGGCGCGCGAAGTCTTCACGACCGCGAGCCAGTCGCGCGACGGTCCGCGCTCGCGTTTCGAGGTGAGGACCTCGACGATGTCGCCAGAGCGCAGCTCGTAGCTGAGCGGGACGATCTTCCCGTTGACCTTCGCGCCGACGCAGCGGTGGCCGACGTCGGTGTGCACCTCGTAGGCGAAGTCGAGCGGCGTCGCGCCGGCCGCCAGCGACTTGACCTCGCCCTTCGGCGTGAAGACGTAGACCTCGTCCTCGAAGAGGTCGACGCGGAGCGTCTCCATGAACTCCTTGGGGTCGGAGGTCTCGCTCTGCCAGTCGACCATCGAGCGCAGCCAGGTCAGCTTCTCCTCGTCGGCTGACCAGTTCGTGCGGCCGCTTCGGTCGGGACGCTGCGCCTGCTTGTACATCCAGTGCGCGGCGACCCCGTACTCGGCCATGTTGTGCATCTCGCGCGTACGGATCTGGATCTCGAGCGGCTGCCCCTCGGGCCCGATCACGGTCGTGTGCAACGACTGGTACATGTTGAACTTGGGCATCGCCACGAAGTCCTTGAAGCGCCCCGGGAGCGGCTTCCACAGCGAGTGGACGATGCCGACGGCGCCGTAGCAGTCCTTCGTCGTCGCAACGACGACGCGCATCGCCGTGAGGTCGTAGATCTCGTTGAACTCGCGGCCCTTGCGGGTCATCTTCGCGTAGATCGAATAGAAGTGCTTGGCCCGGCCGGAGATCGACGCGGAGATGCCGAGCGCATCGAGCTCGCGCTGGAGGATCTCGGCGGCCGCGTCGACGTAGCGCTCGCGGTCGTCGCGCTGCTGCGCGACAAGGACCTTGACCTCCTCGTACTTGCGCGGATGAAGCGTCGCGAAGGCGAGGTCCTCGAGCTCCCACTTGATCGCGTGGATGCCGAGCCGATGGGCGATCGGCGCATAGATCTCGAGCGTCTCCTTGGCCTTCTCGATCTGCTTCTGCTTCGGCAGCGCGCCGATCGTGCGCATGTTGTGGAGGCGGTCCGCGAGCTTGATCAGGATGACCCGCACGTCGCTGGCCATCGCGACGATCATCTTGCGGTAGTTCTCGGCCTGGGCCTCGTCGCGCGAGGAGAAGGTGATCTCGGTCAGCTTGGTGACGCCGTCGACGAGGCTCGAGATCTCCTCGCCGAAGCGCTCGCGAACCTCATCCAGTGAGGCGGTCGTGTCCTCGACCGTGTCGTGCAGCAGCGCCGCGCAGAGAGTCTCTGTGTCGAGGCGCATGCTGGCGCAGATCCGCGCGACACCGACCGGATGGACGATGAACTCCTCGCCCGAGCGGCGGCGCTGGTCGGCGTGGTGCTCGCAAGCGAAGACGAAGGCGGCCGCGACGGCGTCGCGGTCGATCGGGACGAGCGAGTCCTCGGCGTGCTCCTCGACGATCGCGAACAGATCGGCGAGCAGCTGTCGCTCGCGCTCGGTCAGCTCGGCGAGGTCGGGCTTGGGTGCTGTGACGACCTGCTCTAGGCCGCCTGCGCTGTCGTCAATCCCAGAAATGTGAGGCCGTCCTGTCGCAGTCCTTCGTAGTGGAGGTAGGCCGCCGATTGCTCCAGCGACACCCTACCCCGCTCGGTAACGGCGACCGAAGTCCGCTCCCGGTCGAGTGCGACGAGGCCGACCTCCGTCAGGACCCGCAGCAGGCGCCCAGCGCGCTCGGGCGATGCCGCCTCCTCGCGAAGGACGGTCTCTAGCTCTCGCCCGGCCGCGCCGCCCCGGTCGCGAAGCGTCCGGTAGCAGCCGGCGAGCGAACTGCGGAGACCGTAATCCCGCTCGTGGATATGTGCAGCAAAGCGTAGCTCAGCCGATCCCCACGCCAGGTAGGTTCGCGATCCGCTCTCGCCAACTATCGTCGCCTCCCGGTCGCACACCGCGGGATCGAGCGCCACCGCGCTCGAGAAGGCCCGTGCGAGCTGCGCGTCGCGCGCGAGCGCGGCGTAGGAGACGAGCGCGAACCCGCCGAGGCGCCCGTCGAGGTGCCGTGCGCGCGCCTGCGCGTCGGCGACGACGACGAGCAGTTGCTCGCCGGCGGCGCGAAGACGCGTGATCAGAGCCGCGACGCCGCGGCCGCGGTGGTCGATCACCGTGCGCGCGCTCGCGGGCCGCGCAGGCTCAAAGCCGAGATCGCGGTCGAGCTCCGCGAAGGCGCGTTCGAGGTAGTCACCATCCTCGCCGAGCAGCTCGACCGCCGGCGCGTCGCACGCGCTCGCGCGTCGCAGGATCAGGCGCGGCTCGACGACGCCCCGCCACTCGTCGCGCTCGAGCGTGAACGTCGCATCGACGGGCGCGTCGCAGGGGACCGGCAGGCGCGCGCCCGATCCGAAGCAGACAGCGCGCGCCTTCCCGGCGCCCGAAGTAACGGTGAAGCGCGCGTGGTCGGAGCGCTCGTCGCCGCCGAAGCCGACCGGGTCGCTGAAGGTGGCCGTGGGCAGGATCAGCGAGACCTGCGGGTTGCCGGCGCCGAAGGGCGCGAGCTGCGCGAGCTCCTCGGCCAGTGCGAGGCCCAGATCCTCGCCCGAAGCGACGGCGTCGACGGCCTCACTCGGGAGCAGGTCCTCGGGCGATAACACCGCCTGGGCGTGGGCGACGAAGGCCGCCCGGAAGGCGTCGACGCGCCGCGGCTCGATCGTCAGGCCCGCCGCGGCGCGGTGTCCGCCGTGGCGCTCGAGGTGCTCGGCGGCGGCGTCGAGTCCGCCCAGCAGGTCGAAGGCGGGAATCGAGCGACACGACCCGCTCGCTAGGCCCGCCTCGCCTACGGCGGGCAGCGCGATCATTACAACCGGCCGATGGCGGCGCTCGGCGATGCGCGCGGCGACGATCCCGATCACTCCGGGGTGCCAGCCGGGCGCGGCGAGCACGTACGCGGCTACGTCGCCGGCCTCCGCCGCAAGCGCTTCGGCCTCGAAGCGGATCCGCGTCTCGACGTGGCGGCGCTCGGCGTTGGCGTGGTCGAGCTCGGCCGCGAGCTCGCGCGCGCGCTGCGGGTCGTCGGTCAAAAGCAGCTCGAGCGCGCTGTCGGCGCGATAGAGGCGGCCGGCGGCGTTGATCCGCGGCGCGAGACGGAAGGCGAGCGCACGCTCGTCGGCGCGCAGCGGCTCAACGCGGGCGATGCTCATCAGCGCGCGCAGGCCCGGCCGCGCGGTCGCCGCGAGCGCGCGGAGCCCGCAGCGGACGAGACGGCGGTTCTCACCGCGCAGCGGCACGACGTCGGCGATCGTCGCGAGCGCGACGAGCTCGAGGTCGCTGTCTCGCTCGGCCGGGTCGAGTCCGGCGCGCTCGCGGAGCGCCTGCGCGAGCTTTGCGGCAACGGCCGTCGCGCAGAGGTGGGCGAACGGGTAGCCGCTGACCGTCGGGTGGATGATCGGAGCATCGGGGAGCGCGCCGTCCTCGCGCGGGCTGTGGTGATCGGTGACGAGGACTTCGATCCCCGCCGCGCGCGCCTGCGCGACCTCCTCGACGGCGGTGATCGCGCAGTCGGCGGTGATCAAAAGGCGCGTTCCGCCGGCGGCGAGACGCTCGACGGTCTGCGCCGAGAGTCCGTAGCCCTCCCCCTGGCGATCCGGCAGGTGCCAGTCGACGTCGGCGCCGAGCTCGCGTAGCGCGGCGATCAGGATCGCCGTCGAGCAGACGCCGTCGCAGTCGTAGTCGCCGTGGACGGTGATCTTCGACCCGCGCGCGATGTGCCCGCAGACCAGCTCGGCGGCCGCGCCCATACCGCGAAACTCGCCGGGGCGGTGGATCTCGCACGCGTCGAGGAACTCGCGCGCTTCCTGGGGATCGCCGAGGCCGCGGCGAACGAGCACCTGCGCGAACACCGTGCTCGCCGAGAGCTCGCGCTCGAGGCGCTCGACCGCCTCGAGCGGCGCGGCCGGTATCTCGAAGCGCACCTCGTCCATCGAGGCACCGAATCTAGGGATCCCTTGGGACGGAACGAAGCGGGTGCGATCAGCTGCGCTGCGCGGCGCGCTCGCGAGCGGCGCCGTAAAGGTAGACCAGCGCCATTCCGGCGAGGGCGCCGGGAACGGCGTAGAGCACCACCGCAAGATCGGTCGCATGGCGGCCCGGGATCGCCTTGCCCTTGGCCGCGACGCTGAAGATCAGACCTGTCGCGATCGCGCCGGCGATCGATGCCAGGAACGCGCCGACGATCCCGCCGTAGAAGTGGTCCGGCAGCCAGATCGTGAAGTGCCAGAGCGCGAGTCCCATGATGACCCAGGCGAGCATTCCCATCAGCGCGGCCTCCCCCTGCGGCGTGAGCGCGACCTCGAGCCCCCGCGCGAGCGCTGCGAACGGTCGTCTGGCATGACGACGTCCTCGGGGCGCGCGTCGGCGGTGCGGTCCTGCACCGGCGGCGGCGGCTCGGGCTCGCCCACGCGCTGGCGCGTCGGCTCGGAGTGAAGCTCCTCGACCATCTGGCGAAACTCGCTTGCGGCGACGGCGCCGTCGGGGCGGCCCGGCTCTGTCAGACGGCGCGGCTTGCGGCGCGTGTCCGCCGGAACGACCTCGCGTGCCGCCGTACCGGCCGTCGCGTAGGCGGGCACCACGCCCATGTTCTCGGCGGCGAGCCGCGCGCGGCGGCGGCGGTAGACCGGCTCGCGCTCCTTCCAGTGCGTCAGCACCGGGGAGGCGATGAAGATCGAGGAGTAGGCACCCGAGGCGACGCCGACGAGCAGCGCGAAGGCGAAGTCCTTCAGCGTCGAGCCGCCGAACAGCAGCAGTGCCAGGATCGGCAGCAGCGTGCACAGGCTCGTCGCCAGCGACCTGGTAAGCACCTCGGACATGGAGCGGTTGACGATCTGCGAGAACGCGGCGTTCTGCATCTTCTGGACGTTCTCGCGGACCCTGTCGAACACGATGATCGTGTCGTACATGGAGTAACCCAAGATGGTCAGGAGGGCCGCCACCGTGTCGGCCGTCACCTGCCTTCCGGTGAGCGCGTAGACGCCGGCCGTGATCAGAAGGTCGTGCATCAGGGCGATCATCACCGGCACCGCGTACTTCCACTGGAAGCGCAGTGCCACGTAGGCGAAGATCGCGGCGAGCGAGGCGATGATCGCGATCGCCGCGGAGTTGGCGACGGTGCGGCCGAAGCTCGGGCCGACGGAGTTCTCGTTGAACGCGCTGGCGACGATCCCAAAGCGCTGGTTGAGCAGCCCGTAGACGGTCTTGTTGGTGCTCCCGGCGCTGCCGATGCTTTCCGAGGACAGCGTCTTCGTCGTGATCTGGAAGCTGTTTGGCTGCTTGGACCCCTTGGCGGTCGAGCCCGTCCCCTGCACGACGGGCACGCCGATCGCCTGCCCCTGGCTCTTCAGATGCAGCGATCTGACCGCCGACTGGATCTGCGCGACGCTGGCATGGTGCTTCAGGGTCACCTGGATCTGGGTGCCCGAGACGAAGTCGATGCCGAAGTTGACGCCGCGCGCGCCGATCGCGATCGCGCCGATCAAGAGAATCGTGCCCGACAGTGTGAAGAACCAGCGCGAGCTGCCCATGAAGTCGAACGTCCACGTCCGTCGGCGCTTTGACACGCCGAGCGCGCTCGGGGCGCGGATCGCCCGCGTTCGGCCCATCGTGCCGAGGATCGCCCGGGTGGCGGCGACGGCCGTGAAGAGCGAGACGAGCACGCCGATTCCGAGCGTCAGCGCGAAGCCCTGGACGTCCGACTGGGAGAGGATGAAGAGGATGAACGCCGCCATGAAGGTGACGACGTTGGCGTCGACGATCGCGCTGAAGCCGCGCTTGTAGCCGGCTGTGATCGCGTTCAGCGGCGAGCGCCCGGCCCGCGACTCCTCCTTGACGCGTTCGAAGATGACGACGTTGGCGTCGGCCGCGACGCCGATCGTGAGGATCAGGCCGGCGATGCCCGGCAGCGTCAGCGTGACCGGGACGATCTTGATCAGCGCGTAGAAGTAGAGCGCGTAAATGACCAGCGCGCTGACGGCGATGATCCCGAGGACGCGATAGAAGACGAGCAGGAAGATGACGACCAGGGCGAGGCCGACGAGGCCGGCGATCAGGCCCTGGTTGAGCGCCTGGTGGCCGAGCGTCGCCGTGATCGTGCGCGATGAGATCTCGTTGAGCTTGACCGGAAGTGCGCCGCTGGCGAGCGTGTTGGCGAGCGTCGTCGCGCTCGCGAAGGTGAAGCCGCCGCTGATCTCCGAGCCGTTTGAGGTGTTGATCCCGTTCGGATTCTGGGTGTAGTCGATGAAGGGGACGACGACGAGCGCCCCGTCGAGGGTGACGGCGAAGTGCTGGAAGTTGTTGGTGCCGCCCGGGGGCGAGTTGTCCTTGCCGCGGTTGGCCAGCGTGGCGGTCGCGCTCTCGAAGAGCGCCCCGCCGTTGCCCTTGAAGCCGAACGTGACGACGACGCCGTTGGTCGGGTCGGTGTTCTCCTGCGGGTTGGAGATCTGCTTGCCGGTCAGGATCGGCTTGTCGCGGAGCACGTAGTAGTCGTTCGGGACGAGGACCCCGGGAGTGGAAGTCGCCTGGATCACGACGGTGCCAGGCTTGACGGCGACGACCCGCGTGCCGGCGGCGAGCTTGACGTGGTGCTGCGCGACGTCGGCGTTCAGCAGCGCCAGGGTCGGCTCGGGCCCGACCGGGTAGACCTTCTTCGCCTTGTCGTTGACGTAGTAGAAGACGGTCGCCGGATCGCTGGCGTTCGGGTAGACGTGCTCGGGCTGCTTGGAGGCCCGGATCACCGCGGCGTAGTAGGGAATACCGCAGCTGGCCGTGGCCTGATTCGGCGAGCCGCACGTCACGCTCAGCTGGTTCGGTCCCGCGGGCTGTCCGTTGGGTCCGATCACGCTCTCCTCCCAGTCATAGAAGTAGAGCTGGCCGGCGACGCCGACGATCTTGGCCGCCTGGGCGCTGTTCTGGACGTCCGGCAGGCTGACGGTGATCTCGTTGCCTCCGTAGGAGGTGATCTCGTTGCCGCTGGTCCCGATCTGGTTGATGCGCGAGCGCATGATGTTGATCGCGTCGCTGAGCTGGCTCGCGCTCGGGTTCTTGCCCGCCAGGGTCACGGCCTTGAAGGTCAGCTGCGTGCCGCCCTTGAGGTCGAGGCCGAGGCGCGTCTTCTGGGCCTTGACGACGCCCGGGATGCCAACCACGCCGAGCAGCGACACGAGCACGAGGATCGTGACGACGCTCAATACGAAGATGTGGCGGACGCGTTCGCTCATCGCAGGATCATCGGCGACTCAGCGCGACGGCGTGAGGACGAGCAGCAGGCCGCCGTCGTCGTCGTAGGCCGGGAAAAGGTCGGCCGTAGCTGTCGCGGCAAGATCGGAGTCGGTGCGCAGGGTCGCGGACTTGCCGAGCGCGCGGACGCCCCACTCGAGCACGGTCGCGACGTGATCCTCGCCACTCTCGAAGCGCAGGTCGAGCGCCTCCTTGATCGGCTGTCCGACGACGTCCTCCTCTTCATACCCCGTCAGCTCGAAGGATCCACGACCGCAGCCGATCACGCGCCCCTCGCGGTCGGCGACGAAGAACGCCGCGTCGGGCGCCGGGTAGTAGTCGTCGAGCAGCTCGAAGAGGAACGAGAAGCCGCAGTTCGCGCAGCCTCGGTCCTCGCGGCGGAACGCTTCGTAGCGGTCCGAGGCGAGCGAGCGCTCGCCGCAATTGGGGCAGATGAAGGGGTGAGGCATAGAGGGCTGACAGCCTACAGCTGGGGCCGAGCCGCGGAGCTGGGAGCTTTCCACCCCTAGAACAGCGCGGCCGCGACCGCGGGCGGAGCCAGCTCGAGGTGGGCGAAGGCGGCGGCGGTGGCCGTGCGCCCGCGCGCGGTGCGCTTCAGCATGCCCAGCTGAAGGAGGTACGGCTCGTAGACGTCCTCGATCGTGTCGGGCTCCTCGCCGACCACGTCGGCGAGCGTCGTGAGGCCGACCGGACCGCCGTCGAAGCGCTCGCAGATCGCGCGCAGGATCGCCCGGTCGAGGCGATCGAGCCCTCTGGCGTCGACCTCGAGCAGGTCGAGCGCGGCCTGCGCCGCCTCGGCGGTGACGATGCCGCCGCCACGCACCTCGGCGTAGTCGCGGGCTCGCTTGAGCAGGCGGTTGGCGACGCGCGGCGTGCCGCGGCTGCGCGAGGCGATCGCCGCGGCGCCCTGCGCATCGAGCTCGACCTCGAGGATCCGCGCCGCGCGGACGACGATCTCGGTCAGCTCGCTGGTGCTGTAGGCCTCGAGCCGCGCCGGGATCCCGAAGCGGTCGCGAAGCGGCGTCGTGAGAAGGCCGGCCCGGGTCGTCGCGCCGATCAGCGTGAACGGCGGCAGCTCGAGCGTGACCACGCGGGCGCCCGCCCCTTGACCGACGGTGATCGGCAGACGGCGGTCCTCCATCGCCGGGTAGAAGGTCTCCTCCAGCGCCCTCGGCAGGCGATGGATCTCGTCGACGAAGAAGACGCTGCGCGGCTCAAGCGAGGTCAGGAAGGCCGCGATGTCGCCCTTTCGCTCGAGCGCCGGCCCGGCCGTCTGCACGAAGGGGACGTCTAGCTCCGTCGCGACGATCTGCGCGAGCGAGGTCTTGCCTAGACCGGGCGGTCCCGCGAGGAGAACGTGGTCGAGCGCCTCCCCGCGCGCGACGGCGGCTTCGATCGCCACCGCCAACTGCTCGCGAAGCTGCGTCTGCCCGATGAACTCCTCGAGGCGCCGCGGGCGAAGCGTGACCTCGTACTCGTCCTCGTCCGCCAGGTAGGGCGTCTGGATCCGATCCATCGCCTACTCCCCGCCCCTTCGGCTCGCGCGAAGCGCCGCCGCGAGGAGCTCCTCGGCGGTCTCGCCGTCGGCGACGGCGAGCAGCTGCTCGGCCTCGCCGCTCGCGTAGCCGAGCTCGAGCAGGCCGTCGCGCGCGAGCACGCGCGGAACGACTTCCTCGCCCGGGGTGCGCCGAACGACGATCCCCTCGCCGATCGCCGCGCCGACCTTCTCGCGCAGCTCGACGATGATCCGCTCGGCGGTGCGCTTCCCCACGCCCGGCACCGACTGGAAGAAGCGCGTGTCGCCCGCCGCGATCGCGCTGGCGACGGCGCTGACGGGCCCCGCGCCGAGGACCGCGAGCGCGAGCTTGGGACCGACCGCCTGAACCGACAGCAGCGCCAGGAACGTCTCGCGCTCGGCGGCGTCGGCGAAGCCGACGAGGACGAGCGCGTCGTCGCGGACGATCAGGTGCGTGTGCAGCGTCGCCTCGCTGCCGGTCGGGCCGAGCTCTGCGAGCGTCTGCGCCGACGCGGAGAGGCGGTAACCGACGCCGCCGCACATCAGCGTGACGTGCTCGCCGCCGCGCTCGGCGATCTCGCCGCGGAGCATCGCGATCACCGGGCAGCTCCGGTCAGCGCGCTCGCAAGCGGCGCGTGGTTGGTGTGGCAGATCGCGACTGCGAGCGCGTCGGAGGCGTGATCGGGGTGCGGTTCGCTCGCCAGCGACAACAACGCTGCGACCATCCGCGCGACCTGGTCCTTCGGCGCCGTGCCCGACCCGCAGACGGCTCCCTTGACCTGTTGAGGGGTGTAGGAGAAGCACTCGACGCCGGCCTGGCCCGCGCAGAGCATCGCCACCCCGCGCGCCTGGCCGACTGCGAAGGCGCTGCGGGCGTTGGCCCCGAAGTAGAGCGTCTCGAGCGCCATCGCTGTAGGGGCGTGCTCTCGGATCAGCTCGCTGATCGCTTGGTGCAGCTCGCCGAGGCGCTCCTCGGGACTCTGCGAGGCGACTGTCTGGACGACGCCGCCATCGAGCGCCACGAGGCGGGCGCCGCGGCGCGCGACTACGCCGTAGCCCGTGTTCGCGAGCCCCGGATCGATTCCGAGCACGATCATTCCTTGGCCTGATTCTGCGCCGCGGGCCGGACGCCTGCCCTGGCTGGGAGACTGGGCGCGTGGAGGAGATCGTCGACGCCCACATCCACATCTGGCGCCAGGCGGACCTGCCGTGGCTTCGCGGTCCGATGGTGCCGCGGATCTTCGGGCCCTATGAGCCGCTCCGCCGCGACTACCCGATCGAGGAGTACCTGGAGGGCGCGCGGACGGCCGGAATCGCGGCCGCCGTCTACGTCCAGCCGAACTGGCCGCTCGAACGCTCGCTCGAGGAGGTCGAGTGGGTCGACTCGGTCGCCGCCGCGAACGGCTGGCCGCAGGCGATCGTCGGCTCAGCCGACATGTTCGCGCCGGGCGCGCGTGAGACCTTCGAGCGCCAGCGCGACGCCTCGCCGCTGATGCGCGGCGCTCGCCTCCAGCTCCACTGGCACGAGCAGGAGAGCTTCCGCTACGCCTCGGCACCCGATCGGATGAAGGACCCGATCTTCAGGCAGAGCCTCGCCGTCCTCGCCGAGCTCGGCTGGCTCTTCGAGCTCCAGGTCTTTCCCGGCCAGGCCGCCGATGCGGCGGCGCTCGCCGCCGAGTTTCCCGAGGTCACCTTCGTCGTGGTCCATGCACTGATGCTCGAGAGCGGTGACCCCGCGCACACCGCACCCTGGCGCGACGGCCTCGAGCGCCTTGCGGCCCAGCCCAACGTCGTCGCCAAGCTTTCGGGACAGGGAACGTTCGTGCACCGCGTCGACGAGGCGCTGATCGCACTCGTCACCAACACGGCGATCGAGCTGTTCGGCTCGCGTCGCTGCATGTTCGGCAGCAACTTCCCGATCGAGAGCCTCTGGACGACGCTGCCCGAGCTCGTGCAGGCGTGGCGCAACGTGCTGGGCGAGCTAGACGCCTCAGCGCGAGAGGACGTACTGTCAGCGACCGCGCGGCGCGTCTATGCGATCACGAGCCGTGACCGCAGTGCCTGAAGCCGTAGGTCTTGGCGATTCCCGTGTAAAGCGTCGAGAAGGCGCTGATCTCGCTCGCGGCCGTCGACTCGGCGGCGCTGTCGTGCTTTCGCAGCGCGCTCGCGTATGAGCGGAGCGCCGCCGCCTCGTTGCTGACGGCGCCGAACATCTTCGCGAGCGTCCCGCTGTCGGCGCTCGGCTCGGCGAGCGCTCGCAGCTTCCCGACCCCGGTTC
>DATGHN010000284.1:0-2988 GCA_035308005.1 Solirubrobacteraceae bacterium | reverse complement strand
GCGAGCGCCGGGCCGATCTTCCAGATCGCCATCAGCATCGGGTAGTTCCAGGGCGTGACCTGGCCGATCACCCCCACCGGCTCGCGGCGGATGATCGACGTGTGGCCCTCCATGTACTCGCCCGCCGCGCGTCCCTCCATGCAGCGCGCGGCGCCGGCGAAAAAGCGCAGGTTGTCGCACATCACGGAGACCTCATCGCTGAGGACCCCGGCGATCGGCTTGCCGGCGTTGATCGCCTCCTCACGGGCGAGCTCCTCACCGTGCTCCTCGACCTTCGTGGCGAGCGCGAGCAGCGCGTCGGCGCGCGCGGCGGGGGTGGTCTGCGACCAGGTCTCGAAGGCGCGCTTGGCGGCCGCGACGGCGGCGTCGATGTCGGCGGCACCCGACAGCGGAGCCTGGGCGATCTCCTCGCCGGTCGCGGGGTTCAGCACCGCCTCGGTGGCGCCGTCCAGCGCCGGCCTGAACTCGCCGTCGATGAAGTTGGAAAGCGTGCGCATCCTCGTGTCCTCTCGTTGGTTGCTTCGGGAAAGCTAGCTAGACGACCGCTCCGGCGAGCGCCGTCTCGACATCGACGCACTCCACACCGGCGCTGCGAGCCACCGCGGGGTGGGTCGGCACGCCGGCGGCGACGTTGACGCCCAGCGCAAGCCCCGGGTCGGCCTGGATCGCGCCAAGGACCCCGCGGTCTGCGAGCGCCAGCACGTAGGGCAGGGTCGCGTTGGCGAGCGCGCTCGTCGAGGTCACCGGGACGGCACCGGGCATGTTGGTCACGCAGTAGTGGAGGATCCCGTCGACCTCGAACGTCGGCGCGTGGTGGGTCGTCGGTCGCGATGTCTCAAAGCAGCCGCCCTGGTCGATCGCGACGTCGACCATCACGGTGCCCGGGCGCATCAGCGCGAGCTGGTTGGCGCGGATCACATACGGCGCGCGGTCGCCGACGACGAGCACGGCACCGATCACAAGATCGGTGCGCGGCAGCATCTCCTCGATCGCGAGCGTCGATGAGAAGACCGTTGAGCAGCGCCCGCCGAGGGCGATCTCGAGCTCGCGCAGCCGATCGATGGAGATGTCGAAGATGAAGACGTCGGCGCCCATGCCGATCGCCACCGCCGCGGCGTGCTGGCCGACGCTGCCGCCGCCGATGATCATCACGTTCGCCGCCGCGACGCCGGGGACCCCGCCGAGCAGGACGCCGCGCCCGCCGAGCGGCTTCTCGAGCATGAACGCCCCGGCCTGCGTCGCCAGACGACCCGCGATCTCAGACATCGGCGCCAGCAGCGGCAGGCGGCCGTTTCGATCCTCGACGGTCTCGTAGGCGATGCACGTCGCGCCGGTGTCGCAGAGCGCGCGTGTCAGCTCAGGCGCCGGGGCGAGGTGCAGGTAGGTGAAGAGAATCTGGCCCGAGCGAAGCCGCGCGACCTCGGGGTCGAGCGGCTCCTTGACCTTGACGATCATGTCGGCCTCGGCGAAGACCGCGTCGGCGTCGGGCGCGATCGTCGCCCCCTGGGCGCTGAAGTGCGCGTCGCTATAGCCGGCGCCGGTCCCGGCGCCCGACTGGACGATCACCTCGTGCCCGCGCTCGGCGAGCTCGCGTACGCCCGCCGGCACCATCGAGACGCGGTACTCGTCCGGCTTGGTCTCGCTCGGAATTCCGACCCTCACTGGGGTTCCTCCTTGTATTGAGTCACGATTGAATGCCGAGCAGCTCGCGCCCGCGCAGGGCGAGCCAGAACTCGATCCGGTTCTCGACGCGATCGAGGCGGCGCCCGGTCAGCTCCTCGATCCGCGCGATGCGATAGCGCAGCGTGTGGCGGTGGCAGAACAGCGATCGCGCCGCCGCCTCCCAGCTTCCGTTGTGCTCGAGAAACGCCTCGAGCGAGCGCAGCAGCTCATCGCCGTTGCCGCTGCGCGCGCGCTCGATCGGCGTCAGCACGTCGTCGCAGTACTGGCGCAGCCCGTCGTCATCCTGCAGCGAGAGCAGCAGCCTGTAGGCGCCGAGGTCCTCGGCGGTGGCGACGGCCGGCGCCGAGCCGTTGGCGAGAGCGCCGATCTCAAGCGCGCAACGCGCCTCATGGAAGCTTCGGCGCAGGTTCTCGACGGCGGCGGTGTGGCTGATCGCCGCGCGCGCACGGTGACCGTTTGCGACGAGTTGCTCGCGCAGGTGCGCGGCGGCGGCTGCGGGCTCATCGGCGCCGGAGAGGACAGCGCATAGCAGCCGCCGCCGCGCGGTCGCGACGGTCGCGACGATCGAGCGCACGCCCGCTTCGGCGAGGAGCGCCTCAACCTCATCTTCGATCGAGTCGGGATCCTCGACCGCCAGCACGAGCACCGCGGCGTCGCCGGTGATCCCAAACGGCGCGAGGCGGCCGGCGATCTCCTCGGCATCCATGCGGCCGGTCAGCGCGAGGCCGAGCACGTCGCCGGCAAGGCGCCGCTCGGTCTCGGCGACGACCCGCTCGCGCATCTGGGCGAGCGCGACGACCATCACGGCGTGGTGGGCGAGAAAGCGCTCGTACTCGGGGGCGCTCTCGCTCTCGGGAACCGCGATCAGCCAGCACGGCGGCGCCGTGCGGCTGCCGCCAGGCACCGGCAGGGCCAGCGCGCGGCCCGCAAACTCAGACGGACCAGGGACGAAAGGGCGCGGCGACTCGCCGGCCCTCGAGCGCTCGAGCACCTCCTCGCGAAGCGCGGCCGCGAGCCTGTCGTCGAGCTCGCGGCGGAACGCATGCGCAGCCAGCGTGCGCCCCGCGGCGTCAAGCACGAGGACTGTCGCGCCGATTGAGTTGGCGAGCCCCCGCACGACCTCGCCGAGGCTTCGCTCCTCGAGCACGAGGCGCTCCATCCGCCGCTGGATCGCGACAGCCCGCTGCAGCACGTCGAGCTGCTCGCTGACGATGCTTCCGAAGGCGCGCTCGGTGATTGCGATGAACGGCATCTCGTAGGGAACGGCGAAGACCGGGAAGTCAAGGCCGCTGGCCTCCTCGAGCA
>DATGHN010000283.1:0-6221 GCA_035308005.1 Solirubrobacteraceae bacterium | reverse complement strand
TCGCAGGGCCATGCGCACGCTCTCAACCTCCTCGACTCGGGCGTATCCGTGGTCGTCGGGCTGCGCGAGGGATCGAGCTCGATCGAAGCGGCCAAGGAAGCCGGCGTCGAGGTGGCGGGCCTCGTCGAGGCCGCGAGCCGCGGTGACGTCGTGATGATCCTCGCCCCCGATGAGCTGCACCACGAGGTCTGGGAGCAGATCCGCGACGGGATGGCGGACGGCAAGGCACTGCTCTTCGCACACGGCTTCTCGATCCACTACGGCGAGGTCGAGCCGCCGCCCGGGGTGGATGTCGCGCTCGTCGCCCCGAAGGGCCCGGGCCATCTGGTGCGCCGGCTGTACACCGAGGGATCCGGCGTGCCGGGACTCGTCGCCGTCGCCCAGGATGGGACAGGGAACGCGCGGGAGGTCGCGCTTGCCTACGCCAAGGGAATCGGCTGCACGCGCGGCGGCGTGATCGAGACGACTTTCAAGGATGAGACCGAGACGGACCTGTTCGGCGAGCAGGCTGTGCTCTGCGGCGGCGTGTCGGAGCTCGTCCAGGCCGGCTTCGAGACGCTTGTCGCGGCCGGGTACGACCCGGAGATGGCCTACTTCGAGTGTCTCCACGAGGTGAAGCTGATCGTCGATCTGATGTACGAGAAGGGGCTCGCCGGGATGCGCTTCTCGATCTCCAACACGGCCGAATACGGCGACTACACGCGCGGCAAGCGCGTCATCACAGAGCAGACGCGTGCGAGCATGCGCGACATCCTCGGTGAGATCCAGTCCGGCGAGTTTGCGCGTGAGTGGATTGCCGAGAACCGCGCCGGCCAGGAGAACTTCAAGCGAATGCGCGCCGAGCAGGCAGTGACGCAGGTCGAGGAAGTCGGACGCGAGCTTCGCTCGCATATGGCCTGGATCAAGCCGACCTTCTGATGCTCGCCTACGTCTTCTGGCACCGCCCGGCGGAGGGGGTAGCCGCTGACGCCTACAGGCCATTGCTTGCTCGCTTCCACCGCTCGCTTGCGGCACGACGGCCCGTGGGCTTCCACGGGTCGACGACGTTTGCCGTTGCGGCGCCGAACTGGCTGGGGGAGGAGCCGGCTTTCGAGGACTGGTACCTGGTCGAGGACTTCGCCGCGTTGGGAGTGCTCAACGAGGCGGCGATCGGGCGCGGCCACCTCAGCGCCCACGATGCCGCCGCACGCGCGGCGGGGCCTGGAGCGGGGGGAATCTACCGTCTGCTCGAAGGGACGCCGACGCTGGATCACGTTCGCGTTGCGGTCTGGATCGACAAGCCCCGCGGCGTCGAATCCCCGCTGCTCGCGGCGCTTTTGGGCGACGGTATGGACTCAAAAAACGCCGGCCTCTGGCAGCGCCAGCTCACTCTCGGGCCCGCACCGGAATACTGCGTACTGGCGGCACAGGCGCCGCGCGGGGTCGCAGCGACGCGACTTGCGCACGGTTGGCGCGCGAGCACCAGCGAGCGCGAGCCGATCTAGCGCTCGCTGTGCCGACCGCCGCGCCGCTCATTCTTCAAGGCTGAGGAACCCGCATGACGCAGGCCCGCCCCGATATTCAGCAGATCGAGATTCCGTCCGCGCTTCGGCCTTCGGACGGGCGTTTCGGCAGCGGGCCGTCGAAGGTTCGCGGGGAGGCGCTGACGCGTCTCGCCGTGGAGGGCGCGGCGTTGATGGGGACATCGCACCGTCAGAAGCCGGTTCGCTCGCTCGTCGCGCGCGTGCGCTCGGGGCTTGCTGAGCTGTTCGCGCTGCCCGATGGGTATGTCGTTGCGCTCGGCAATGGCGGCGCGAGCGCCTTTTGGGAGATCGCAGCGTTTGGGCTCGTCCGCGAGCGCTCGCATCACCTCGTCAACGGCGAGTTCTCGACGAAGTTCGCTGACGTCGCGCGCACCGCGCCGTTTCTGGGCGATCCGAGCGTGGTCGTTGCCGAGCCGGGTAGCGGTCTTGAGCCTTCAGCTTCGCCTGACGCCGACGTCACGGCGTGGGCGCACAACGAGACGTCGACCGGCGTGATGATGGATGTGGCTCGCCCGGGCGGCGACGCGCTCGTCCTCGTCGACGGAACCTCGGGCGCCGGCGGCCTCCCGCTCGACGCCGCGCAGGCCGACGCCTACTACTTCGCGCCGCAGAAGAGCTTTGGCTCGGACGGCGGTCTGTGGCTCGCGCTGCTGAGCCCGGCGGCGCAGCAGCGCGCCGCTGAGATCGCCGACTTGGGCCGCTTCATCCCGGCGTTTCTGTCGCTGACCACCGCCCTGGAGAACTCGGCCGCCGAGCAGACCCAGAACACGCCGGCGATCGCGACGCTGTTTCTGATGGCCGAGCAGGTCGACTGGATGCTGGCGCAGGGCGGGCTTGCGTGGTGTGTCGCGCGTACGAGGGAATCCTCGGATCATCTCTACGGCTGGGCGGAAGCGCACGCTCTGGCGACGCCCTTCGTTGCCGATCGCCAGCACCGCTCGCTGGTCGTCGGCACGATCGACTTCGACGCCTCGATCGATGCCGCAGCCCTCGCCGCCGTGCTGCGCGCCAACGGCATCGTCGACGTCGAGCCCTATCGCAAGCTCGGCCGTAACCAGCTGCGCATCGCGATGTTCCCGGCGATCGAGCCAGACGACGTTCGCGCGCTGACGAGCTGCATCGACTTCGCGCTTGAGGCGCTCGCGTGAGCCTGCGGGTACTTGTTCGTGAGGACGTCGGCGAGCCCGGCTTGGCGCTGCTGCGCGAACACTTCGATGTCGAGACGGGTTTCGACTGGGACGTCGAGCAGCTGGCCGGGCGGATCGGTGAGTTCGACGCGATCCTGATTCGCTCGGCGACGAAGCTGACCGCCGAGTTGATCGAGCGCGGCG
Source organism: Solirubrobacteraceae bacterium (assembly GCA_035308005.1). Taxonomy (GTDB): domain Bacteria; phylum Actinomycetota; class Thermoleophilia; order Solirubrobacterales; family Solirubrobacteraceae; genus Palsa-513. The sequence continues at coordinate 3,367 of DATGHN010000283.1, read as the reverse complement.
AGCGGCTCGTCGTCATCGCCCGGGCCGGGGTCGGGGTCGACAACGTCGATGTCGCTGCGGCGACGCGACGTGGCATCGTCGTCGCCAACGCACCGCAGTCGAACGTCGTCACGGCCGCCGAGCACACGATGGCTCTGCTGCTCGCGCTGGCGCGAAGCATCCCGCAGGCGCACGCCTCGCTCGGCGAGGGGCGCTGGGACCGCGCGAGCTTCTCCGGCGTCGAGCTCTACGAGAAGCGCCTGGGGATCCTCGGCTTCGGGCGGATCGGCCAGCTCGTCGCGGCGCGGGCACGCGGTTTTGGGATGCGCGTGATCGCCTTCGATCCGCTCGTTTCGATGGAGCTCTACCGCGAGCTTGGCGTCGAGAAAGCCGCGAGCGTCGATGAGGTCTATGCGCGCGCGGACTTCCTGACCGTGCATCTGCCGCTAAACGACGAGACGCGCGGCATCATCGATGCCCAGGCGATCGCCAAGATGCGCGACGGGGTGCGGATCCTCAACGTCGCACGCGGCGGCCTCATCGACGACGCGGCACTCAAGGATGCGCTTGACAGCGGCAAGGTCGCCGGCGCGGCGCTCGACGTCTTCCCAAGCGAACCAATCACCGACTATCCGCTCTTTCAGGGCTATCCCAACGTCGTCGTCACGCCGCACCTCGGCGCATCGACGACCGAGGCGACCGACCGCGCCGGGCTGCAGAGCGCCGAGCAAATCGTGCTCGCCCTGACCGGCGGCGCGGTGACGACCGCCGTCAACATTCCCTCGGTCGGGCCGGAGGCGATGGCCGCGCTGGCGCCGTTCCTGCCGCTCGCCGAGCGGCTCGGCCGGCTCGCGATGGGGCTCGCCGAGGGCAGCTCGATCGAGCGCATCGAGGCCTCATTCCTCGGTCGGATCGCCGACCTTGACACGCGCCTGCTCACGCTGGCCGTCATCACCGGCGCGATGCAGGGGCGCACCGAGCAGGCGGTCAACTACGTCAACGCCGGAGCCTTCGCCGCCGAGCGCGGGATCGTCGTCGAGGAGAAATCAAGCCGAGAGGCGGAGGACTTCAACGAGCTAATCCGCGTCACGGTAGTGGCGGGTCCGCAGCGCACGACGGTCGCCGGCACGGGCGTCGGCCCGGGCCAGGTCCCGCACCTCGCCGAGGTTTGGGACCACCGCTTCATGGTCGAGCTCGAGCGCACGGTTTCCGTATTTCGCTACCGCGACGTGCCGGGCATGATCGGCCACCTCGGCACCGTGTTCGGCCGCAACGGCATCAACATCTCCTCAGCCGCGGTCGGGCGCCAGCCAGACGGCGGCGGCGCCGACAGCTCCGGGGTCGCCGCGATGGTTGTGATGACAACGGACCCGGTCCCCGACGCCGTCGTCGCCGAGGTGCTCGGGTCACACGACTTCGTCAGCGGCCGCAGCGTCACGCTCGAGTGAGCACGCTCGGGCCGACGCTGCAGCACGAGGCCGGCGCGTTCGCACGGCGCGACCCGTTCTGGCCCGCGCAGCTGACAGTCGCCGCGGCGATTGCCCTGAGCCTCGATCTGCCAAGCCGCGTGACGATCCGCCAGGTTTGGCTGATTCCGGCAATTGAGGGGGCGCTCTTCCTCATGCTCGTCGCCAGCACGCCGTGGATTCCGACGCGCCACCACCGCCATCGCCGCCGCTTCGCCCTAGCTCTTGTGGGGCTTGTCACGGCCAGCAACATCGTCAACCTGGTCCTGCTCGTTCACGTCGTGCTCAACAATCCGGATGTCCAGGGGCATGCTCTCGTGCTCGCCGGAGTTGAGATCTGGGTCACCAACGTCCTGCTGTTCACCGTCCTGTACTGGGAGCTCGACCGCGGCGGCCCGATAGCCCGCCGAGGCGCCGAACTGCAAGCGCCGGACTTCCTGTTCCCGCAGATGACCGAGGCGCGCCTCGGCGGGATGAACTGGTGCCCGGCCTACGTCGACTATCTCTATGTGTCGTTCACAAACGCAAGCGCGTTCAGCCCGACTGACACGATGCCGCTCACACCGGCGGCGAAGCTTTTGATGCTCTTCCAGTCGGGTGCTTCGCTTGTCACCCTCGGCGTGGTGTTCGCGCGCGCGATCAACATCCTCAAGCAAGGTTGATCGTCTAAGCTTTTTCGCGCATGACGTTCCAGCTCTCCCTGGCCCTTCTTCTCCTCCCCCTTCGGGGGGAATAACGCGTGGCGGCCGCGCAGCCGCAAACCCACCGAGAAGAAGCCCGCAGGAAGAGCCCGAAAGGAGCAAGGAACATCATGGACCGCGCTGAGAACCGCGTACTGATCTTCGATACGACGCTGCGCGACGGCGAGCAGTCGCCGGGAATCTCGCTGAACGCGTCGGAGAAGCTCGAAATCGCCCAGCAGCTTGCGCGCCTCGGCGTCGACATCATCGAGGCCGGTTTCCCGATCGCCTCGCCCGGCGACTTCGAAGCCGTTCAGGGGATCGCGCGCCAGGTCGAGGGCCCGGTAATCGCCGGGCTCGCGCGAACGCATTTCACGGACATCGACGCCGCCGCACAGGCCGTGCGCGACGCGGCGAGGCCGCGCATCCACACTTTCATCTCGACGTCGGACATCCACATCGTCCACCAGCTGCAGACGACGCGCGAGGACGTGCTCGGCCAGGCGCGCGCAGCCGTGTCGCACGCCCGCGAGTTCGTCGAGGACGTCGAGTTCTCGCCGATGGACGCGACGCGCTCGGAGATCGAGTTCACCGCTGAGGTCGTGGCGGCGGCAATCGAGGAGGGTGCGACGACGATCAACATCCCCGACACCGTCGGCTACGCGATGCCGCATGAGTATGCGGCCTGGCTCGAGCGCCTCTACGAGCTCGTGCCGGCGCTGCGCGACGTGGTGCTGTCGGTGCACTGCCACGACGACCTCGGCCTCGCGGTCGCGAACTCCTTCGCCGGCGTGCGCGCCGGCGCGCGCCAGGTGGAGTGCGCGATCAACGGCATCGGCGAGCGCGCCGGCAACGCCTCGCTCGAGGAGATCGTGATGCTGCTCGCGACGCGCGCCGCCGACATCGGCCTGCGCACCGCCGTCAACACGCGGGAGATCGCGCGCACGAGCCGCCTCGTCTCGCGACTGACGGGCTACGTCGTGCAGCCCAACAAGGCGATCGTCGGCCGCAACGCCTTCGCTCACGAGTCGGGGATCCATCAGGACGGCGTGCTGAAGGAGCGCACGACCTACGAGATCATGGACGCCACCAGCGTCGGCCTCGCGACGAATACGCTCGTGCTCGGCAAGCACTCGGGCCGCCACGCGCTGCGCCAGGCGCTCGAGAACCTCGGCATCGAGGTCGACGGGCAGGCGCTGAACACGGCATTCAAGCGCTTCAAGGAGATCGCGGATCGCAAGA
>DATGHN010000282.1:0-3205 GCA_035308005.1 Solirubrobacteraceae bacterium | reverse complement strand
GTCGACTTGCCGGCGCCGTTTGGGCCGACGATGCACGTGATCCCGCCTTCGGGGACCTCGAAGCTGACGTCCTTCAGGATGTCGCCGCCACCGTAGCCCGCGGTGACGCCGCTGATCGTCAGGATCGGCGCGCGTTCGACCGCCGGCGGCGGCTGTCGCTCGCCGACGACCTCCACGCGGCCGGCTGCCGTGCCGGCGCCCTCATCGACCGCACACCCGGCGTCCGCGTCCCCGTCCTCATCGACGCCCTCACCGCCGAGGTATGCGTCGAGCACCGCCGGGTCGGCGCGGACGACGTCGGGGCGGTCGGAGATCAGCGTCGAGCCCTGGCTCAGCACGGTGACCGTGTCGCACAGCGACATCACGAACTCCATGTTGTGCTCGACGACGAGGAACGTCTTACCGGCCTTGTTGAGCTCGCGGATGCGCTCGGCGAGGTGCTTGATCAAGGTGGGGTTGACGCCCCCGGCGGGCTCGTCGAGCAGCAGCACCGCCGGGTCGGCGACCAGCAGCGACGCCAGCTCGAGGAGCTTGCGCTGGCCGAACGACAGGTTTCCGGCGGGCTCGCCGGCGAGCCGCGCGATGCCCACGAACTCGAGCAGCTCGATCGCGCGGGAGCGCTCCGTGCTCGATCCCGCGCCGCGCACGAGGCTGCGCATCCAGCCCTCGCGGCGCTGCGTCGCGACGAGCATGTTCTCGAGCACCGTCAACCGCGCGAAGATTCGCGTCAGCTGGAACGTGCGCCCGATGCCGAGCGCGAACACGCGCTCCGGGGAGGCGTTGGTGATCGCCGCCCCGCCGAAGCGGACCTCGCCCGTGTTCGCCCGCTCATAGCCGGTGATCACGTTGAAGAGGGTCGTCTTGCCGGATCCATTCGGCCCGATCAGGCCGGCGATCGAGCCCTCCTGGACCTCGAGGTGGCAGGTCTCGAGCGCCTGCACGCCGCCGAAGGCCTTCGAGATCCCCTCGACTTCGATCAGCGCGGTCATGGCGTGACTCCGGCGACGTCGACGCCGAGCCCGCCGGCGTCCTCGCCGCCGCCTTGCTGCCTCGCCGCCCGCGCCCGGCGCGAGCCGACGAACTGCGAGATGCTCGGGATGACACCCCGCGGCAGGAGCAGGATCACAACCAAAAACAGCCCCCCATAAATAATCAAATAGAGGCTCGAGTTCGAGAACTGCTCGGTGAAGTACTGCTGAAGCGACTCGAGCACGAGCGCGCCGAGCAGCGGCCCGGCCAGCGTTCCGAGCCCGCCGAGGAAGGCCATCAGCGCGATCGCGATGTCAAACAGGGGGTCGAAGGCGACCTGCGGGTAGACCACGCCGAGGAAGTAGGCATACATCCCGCCGACCATGCCGATCGGGATCGCCGAGAGCACGAACGCGGTGAGCTTGACCGGCCAGACGCGAACTCCCATGCCCCGGGCGCGATCCTCGTCGTCGCGGATCGCCATCAGCTGCAGGCCGAAGCGCGAGCGGCGCACCGCCCAGGAGACGATCACCGTCAGCACGAGGATCGCGAGCGTCATGTAGAAGAACGGGCGGTTGTAGGTGTAGGGCGACCACAGCGGCGTGTTGATCTGGATCCCCGATGTGCCATCGGTGAAGGGCAGGTTCGTCGCGAGCAGCTGGAAGACGAAGAACATCGCGATCGTGACCACGACGAAGGTGTGGCGCCTGGTGCGAAGCGCGATCAGCCCGAGTGGGATCGCCACGGCGCCGGCGACGAGGCCCGCGAGCGGCAGCAGCGCGAAGAGCGTCCAGCCTGTCGGGACGTGCCAGTCCTGCGCGGTCAGAGCGAAGGTGTAGGCGCCGGTGCCGAAGAACACGGCGTGGCCGAGCGCCAGGTAGCCCGAATAGCCGCTGAAGATGTTCCAGGCGGCGGCCGAGACCATGAAGATCAGCGTGAAGACGGCGATCGACGTCGTCGTCACGTCGGTGAAGACGAGCGGGAAGACGCCCACCAGCGCGAGCGCGATCAGCCACAGAGGCCATGTCGGCGGACGCCGGCGGCGCGACGCCGGCTCGAGCGTGCCCTCGGCGCTCATTGCGCCCGCACGGCCCGTCGGCCGAACAGGCCGGTCGGGCGGATCGAGAGCACGACGACGAGCGTGGCGAAGAAGACGAGCGGCGCCCAGATCGGCGACCACGCGACCGAGACGACGTCGTAGATGACGAGCAACAGCACCGCGGAGGCCATCGCGCCGCCGATGCTTCCCATCCCGCCGAGGATCACGATCGCCAGCAGGCGCGAGATCAGGTCGTATCCGCTGCCAGGATTGAACGCGTTCGTGGCCCCGAACACCATCCCGCCGCAGGCTGTGACGGACACGCCGATCCCAACGGAGATCATCCGCGTGCGGTTGACGTTGATGCCGATCAGATCAGCCGCCGTGCGGTTCTGCAGCGATGCCCGCACGCCGCGGCCGAACTTGGTCCGGTAGAGCATCCAGTAGAGCGCCGCGAGCAGCACGACGGCCATCGCGAAGCCGAGCAGGTAGATGTCGGCGAGATAGAAGCCGAGGATGTGCACCGAGGAGTTGACGTAGGAGGCCTGCAGCTGGACGTAGTCGACGCCGTAGGCGATCGTCAGGACGCCCTCGATGATGATCGCCACGGCGTAGGTGATCAGGATCGACATCGACGTTCGATCCTGTTCGCGAAGGCGGCGCATGAATCCCCACTCCAAGGCGACGCCCAGCGCGAACATCGCCGGGATCGTGATCAGCAGGCCGACGAACAGGTCGATCCCGGCGCGCGCCGAGAGCGAGTAGCTCAGGTAGCCGCCGAGGATCACCATCACCCCCTGGGCGATGTTGACGATGTCCATGACGCCGAAGATCAGGCTGAGACCGGCGGCCATGAGCGCATACACGCCGCCGGTCAGCACTCCATCGACTACAGCCTGCGCGAGGTCGGTAAACGACAAGCGCTTACGACCCGCCCATCAGATGCGACGCTCGTTCGATCACGAGCTCCAATTCGGCTTCGGCACGACCGGCTTCACGTTGCCCTTGCCGCCGATCGGAATCGTCGGTACGAGGGTGCCCGACTGCCACTGGAACGTCGTCGCGGAAAGCGCCGTGTTCTCACCCAGGCTGTTGAACTTCACCGGGCCCTGGACGCTGTTCAGCGTGACGCCGCTGTGCAGGTAGGCGATGATCTTGGCGTTGTTGAAGCTCTTCGTCGCGTCGACGGCCTGGGTC
>DATGHN010000281.1:0-6637 GCA_035308005.1 Solirubrobacteraceae bacterium | reverse complement strand
GCGGACCGGCTGAAGCTCGAGCTCGAGGGAATCGCCGCGGGCGTCGAAGGAGACGAGCCGCGCCGCGAGCCCGTCGTGAGCGGGTGAGCCGCGATCGCGAAGAGCGCCGATCGCAGCGTCCGCCCGCTCGAGCGCGTCGGGCGGCGCAACGAAGGGATCCTCGCGCCAGCGCGCGGCGACCCGCTCGAGCTCCCACGGCCCGCGCGCCAGGATGCCGGGTGTCAGCGCCACCCGGCTAAGGCTAAATGGAAGCCGGCGGATCGGCCGCGGCTGGTCGTTAGGCTGCCTAACCGATGAGTTTTCAGCATCCTGTCGGCGGCAGCCGCGCCTTCGGCGGCGGCGGCCTCAGCAGCAGCGGCGCCAGCGGCGGCCGCTCGGAGGCCGTAAGACGCTCGCGTCGCGGGGGGCCTTCTGAGCCGCCATCGCTGATGGATCCCGAGCGCGAGCGCGACACGCGGCGCATCCTGCGTCTGTTCAGGCCCTACCGGGGTCGACTCGGCGTGGTCATCGCGCTGATCACGGTCTCCTCGGGGATCAGCATGATCTCGCCGTTCCTGCTGCGCGCCATCCTCGACGACGCGATCCCGCATCGCAACGTGACGTTGCTCACCGAGCTCGTGCTCGGGATGATCGCCGTGGCGATCTCAACGTCGGCGCTCAGCGTCGTCCAGACCTACATGTCGACGGCCGTCGGTCAGCGCGTCATGCACGACCTGCGCGTCGCCGTATACCGCCATCTCCAGCGCCTCTCGCTCGCGTTCTTCACGCGCACGCGGGCCGGCGAGGTCCAGTCGCGGATCGCCAACGACATCGGCGGTATCGACAACGTCGCGACGAGCACGGCGACGACGATCGCCCAGAACGCGACGACCGTCATCGCAACGACGATCACCCTCGCGATCCTGAGCTGGCGCCTGGCGCTGATCTCCTTTGCGCTTGTGCCGCTTTTCGTCTGGCTGACGCGGCGCGTCGGCCGCGAGCGCCGGGCGATTACGGCTCGCCTGCAGGGGCGCCTGGCGGACATCTCATCGCTCGTCGTGGAGTCGCTGTCGGTCTCGGGGATGATGCTCGGCAAGACGATGGGGCGCGGCGATGATCTCGCCGAGCGCTTCACCCAGGAGTCCGACGGGCTCGCCGACCTCGAGGTCCACTCCCGGATGGCCGGGCGCTGGCTGATGTCGACGATCAACATGGCCTTCTCGATCCAGCCTGCGATCGTCTACTGGGTCGCCGGCCAAAGCTTCTCGCACGCCGGCGCGGCGATCTCGATCGGCACCGTCGTCGCCTTCACGACGCAGCAGACCCGCCTCCTCTTCCCGATGGCCGCGCTGCTGTCGGTCGGCACCGACATCGAGGCGTCGCTCGCGCTCTTCGACCGCATCTTCGAGTACCTCGATCTGCCGGTCGACATCGTTGAGGCGGAGCACCCGGTCGAGCTTCGCCCGCGCGAGCTACTCGGCGAGGTGCGCTTCGAGAACGTTGGCTTCCGCTACGCCGAGAACGGCCCGTGGACGATCCAGGACGTTGACATGGAGGTCCCCGCCGGGACGCGCACGGCGATCGTCGGCGAGACCGGCGCCGGCAAGACGACGCTTGGCTACCTGGTCGCCAGGCTCTATGAGCCCCAGACCGGGCGCGTGACGATCGACGGGATCGATGTCCGCGATGCCAGCTTCGCCTCGCTTGCCGCGACGGTCGGCGTCGTCTCGCAGGAGACCTACCTCTTTCATGCCACGGTGCGCGAGAACCTGCGCTTTGCGCGGCCCGAGGCAAGCGATGAGGAGATCGAGGCGGCGGCCCGCACGGCCCGCATCCACGACCTGATCGCCTCGCTGCAGGATGGCTACGACACCGTCGTCGGCGAGCGCGGCTATCGCTTTTCGGGCGGTGAGAAGCAGCGCATCGCGATCGCGCGGACGATCCTTCGAAACCCGCCGGTGCTGGTTCTCGACGAGGCCACGAGTTCGCTCGACACGCAGACCGAGCGCGACGTGCAGGAGGAGCTCGACAACCTGGCGCGCGGGCGTACGACGATCACGATCGCCCACCGCCTCTCGACGATCCGCGACGCCGACCAGATCGTCGTCCTCGATCACGGCGAGGTGGTCGAGCGCGGCAGCCACGAGGAGCTGCTCGCGCGAGGCGGCCGCTACGCGGCCCTTCTGTCCCACGACGCCACTCCCGAACCACTACATTGAGCGCATGCCATCGCTCGAGGCCGAGATGCTCGAGTTCATCCGGCGGGGGCTGGACCACCACGCCCAGTCCTGCCCGCTGGCTCCGAGGGCAATCTTGCTGAATCCCGGCAATCATGAGCTGTTCGGCTGGGACGAGCTGTGGGGGATCCCGGTTCTCGCCGACGACCGCGTCGCCCCCAAACGTTTTCGCATCGACTGCGACGGGTCGGCGTTCGGGATCGAGGCCGAGATCGCGGACGCGATCGCGGCACCCGAGCCGCTGGTCGTGCCCGCGGGTCCGGGAGTGGCCCGCGACGACGATCCCTACGCCTGATGGCGCGCGGCGCCGCCGCCCCTTACGCGATCGCCCTCACCTACGACGACGGGCCCAATCCCGACGGCACCCGGCGCGTCCTTGACCTCCTCGCCTGGCGCGGTGCTCAGGCCACGTTCTTCGTGTGGGGCGAGTCGGCGGAGCGCCATCCGGAGGTCGTGCGCGAGGTGATCGCCGCCGGGCACTCGGTCCAGCCGCACTGCTTCAGGCACATCTCTCACTGGGAGCGCGGGCGCGAGGAGATAGCCGCCGACGTCGACACCGTGATGGAGCTCCTGCGGAATCTGGGCGCCGGTCCGCTGACGCTGTGGCGGCCGCCGTATGGGCACTGTCTGGCCGGTGCCACGGCCGAGATCGCCGCCGAGCGAGGCCTCCAGCTGAGCGGTTGGACGATCGATCCGCGCGACTACGAGGGTCGCGATCCGGTCGCCATGCACCAGGACGTCAACAGAGCACTCGACGCAAATCGCGAGACCGTCGTCCTGCTGCACGACGGACACCGCGAGCACAGCGCGCAGAACAGGCGCCCCGACGCCGGCAACACCGTCGCTCTGACCGGACTGCTCCTCGCCGAGGACGAGAACGCGTTCACCGTGCTCGATGGCGGCCTGATCGACGGCCTTGGACTCGGTCCTCCGGACGAGTCCTGAGCGCAGCGGGTACAGTCGCGGCGGGCTCAACGCAACGACAGGGGGTTCTCATGAATACGTACGTGATCGTACGCCGCAACGGATGGCGTTCCGCCGGCGACCTTCAGGCGGCGGCTGCGCGCTCAAGCGAAGTGGGCGACGGCGAGATGTCTGACGACATCCGCTGGATTCGAAGCTACGTCCTCGACGAAAGTGACGGCGCCGTCGGCACTGTCTGCATCTACCAGGCGTCGAGTGCGGACAAGATCCGCGAGCACGCCTCGCGAGCGGACCTGCCGGTCGATGAGATCATCGAGGTGCTCGACACGGTCGTGGTTCGCCAGGACCCCTGAGGGCCGTAGCCGTCTCAGTCGTCCGCGGCGAAATCGCCGCGCAGTTCGTCGGCGATGTCGATCAGCGCAACCAGGCCCTCGCGTAGCGCCGTCCGTTCGGCCGCGCCCAGCGAGCGCTCGAGGCGCTCATCGACCTCGCTGACGCCGGCGTAGGTGGCGGCGGCCGCCGCCTCGCCGCGCTCGGTCGCGGTGAGGATCGTCCGACGGCGGTCGTCGGGGTCCTCGGCACGCTCGAGATAGCCGTTTTCGACGAGCACGTCGACGAGCCGACTTGCGGCCTGCTTGCTGATTCCGAGCTGGTTCACGAGGTCGGCGGCTGAGCCGCCGCGGTTGACCATGCCGCCAAGGACGTAGGGGCCGTTCGCGGGAAGATCGTCGAAGCCGGCCGCGCTGAGCTCTTGGCGAACGCTGATCGCGTAGGCGAAGCGGGCATGGCGGAGCAGCGCAGGCAGGGCGACGTCGTCGATGTTGAGTGGGGCTGGGGTCTCGGGCATGCCCCCCCACCCTAGCAGATAGTCAACAAAGATGACCGTCCCGTAGCGGGACGGATATTGCCGCTGCCCGACGGCGCCTACGCCGCGACCGAGACGTCCGCGGGGACGACCTCCGCGAATTTGACGGTATCGATGAACTGCCGGAAGCGTGTGAGCTTGCCGTCGCCGATCTCCCAGACGTGCACCGCGGGAACGTCGAGCGGCTTCCCGCTCACCTTGCCGACGCCGGTGTAGCGGACGACCACGGCAACGGTGTCACCGGATCCGACGAACTCCTCGGGCGCGGCCGCAAAGCCCTCCACATCTGTGGAGATCGGGCCAAAGACGTTCTGCAGCACCGCATCCCCGCCGCGGTACACGCCTCCGTATGGCATTCCCTCTGCCTCATGCCATTCGATGTCCTCGGCGAATCCGTCGAGGACGGCCGGAATGTCGCCTCGCGCGAACGCTGCGTACAGACTCTTGACGAACTCGATGTTCTCCCCACCCATGATGACGCCCCTTGGTCAGACTGCTTGGAAGTCTCAACCTACTCGGCGGCGAGATCCGAAGCTAGGCCGCCCCACCCTCAGCTGTAGGCGCCGACGGCCGCCGCGGTGTCCGAGAAGGCCTCGAAATGCGCGAGCTTGCCGTCCCTGAACGTCCAGACGTGGGCAATGTGGTTGGCGACCCTGCGGCCGGTGGACTTCGCTGTGGCCTCCGTGGAGATCAACACGACCACATGGTCGTCTTGCGCGATGAACGCGTGCGGTTCGAACTTGTGGATCTCCAGGTTCTCGCCGGTGATCGCGAAAAACCGCCCCACCTCTTCCTTGCCGCGATACGTTCCGGCCGCCGGAAGGACGTCCGGAGGGCCCGGCTCGACCCATTCGACGTCGTCGGTGAGTAGTTCGAGAATCGCTGGCACATCACCGCGGCCGAATGCTGCGTAGCCCTCTTGCGCGGTCTTGACGTTTTCATCTGCCGACATTCGTGCTCCCTATGAGCGTTGTGGACGACGGCGAGGAGGATAACCCGAGTCCCGTGGCCCCGCGTGATCTTTCGGAAAGGCCGCGAGACTTAGCGGCCGCCCTCGCCGTGGCGTTCAACCGGCTCAATTCTGTAGCCATCGGGATCGCGACTGACTCCACGGCCCGCACTCGGGTGCGACGCCGTTCGCGGCGGATCGGGGGGGGGCCGGGCGGGCCCCCCACGTGGAGGTCTTCAGGCTGAAGTCTGGGTGTGGACCTCAAACGTCGACTCCTCGGGCGGCGCCGTGAACCCGCCCTCTATGCCGGCTTGCATCTGCGGCATCAGCGTGCCGTCGCGGAACCGCTCCCAGCTTTCCTTCGAGTCGTGGATCGCAACGACCGTCCAGCCGTCGGCCGACGGGCCGGCGGCATGAAAAATCTGACCCTCGGGCAGACCGCCGCTCGGATGCACGGCCGCGACCGTCGCCTCGTACTGCTCCTGCGTCGCACCAGGGAACTGGTGGACGAGACCGTACGCCATTCGCTGCTCCTCTCGGTTTTAGGACAAGACGCGCCGCGCGCACTCGCGCGTGCCGAAAGCAACCTAGACCACCACCGCTCCGAGGGTGTCGCGGCGGCGTGAACGCGGGTTTGCGCCTCGCGGCGCCGAATCCCTAGACGTCGGGCCGTTCCACTATCTCCACGCGATACCCATCCGGATCGCGCACGAAGCAGATCCGCCCGCCGTCCTCGCGAATCCGGTAGGGCGGGCGCTCGGGCTCGATTCCCTGGCTAGCGAGATCGGCGAGCATCCCATCGAGGTCGCTCGAGCTGATCGCGATGTGGCCGTAGGCGGTGCCGAGCTCGTAGGAGTCGACGCCGAAGTTGTAGGTCAGCTCGAGCTTGGGCTCGTCGCCGTCGCCCGGCTGGTTGAGGAAGACGTTGACCGCCTCCTCGCGGATCGGCAACCGGCGGATCTCCTCGAATCCGAGCGCCCGGTAGAAGGCGACGGAGCGGTCGATGTCGGTGATGCGGTAGCAGGTGTGCAGCAGCGCCATGGTCGCCAGATTATCCGACGTGCGACGATGCGGCGCATGATCATCGAACGTGCGCTGAACGCCCAATACCTCTCGAATACCTACCTCGTCTGCGACCGTGACGGCGGAAGCGCTGTCGTGATCGACGCGGGCGGGCCGCTCGATCCGGTGTTCGACGCCGCCGAGCGCCTGTCGGTCGCGCCGTCGATGGTTCTCCTCACCCATCACCACCACGACCATGTCAGCGAGGTCCCCGGCCTCACTGCGCGATGGCCGGACGTGCCGGTCCTGATCAGCCCGCTCGAGAGCGACGATGTCCCGACCTCGACCGGCACGATCGACGCCGGCGACCGCCTCACCGCCGGCGAGCTCGTGATCCGCCCGCTCGCTACGCCGGGTCACACGCGCGGCATGCTCTCGTTCCTAATCGAGCACGACGGCTTGGCCGCTGTCTTCACCGGCGACACGCTCTTCCGCGACTCCGTCGGCGGTGTGCGGGCTCCCGGCCACACGACCTACCAGGCGATCAAGGACTCGATCATGGGGACGCTGATGGAGCTCGATTCGGCGACCGAGATCCACCCCGGCCACTCCGACCCGACGACTGTCGCTCGCGAGTGGGACCACAACCCGTTCATCCGCATCTGGCGGGGCCTCGACCGC
>DATGHN010000280.1:0-2072 GCA_035308005.1 Solirubrobacteraceae bacterium | reverse complement strand
CATCACGTTGGTGTGGACCGCGGAGCCGTGCGTGATCGGGTTGACGCCCGCCGCGAGACCCTCCTCGTTGACGTGCACGATCAACTCGAGGCCGAGCCGCTTCGCCGTCTCGTCACGGAAGGCGTACATGTCGCGGAACTTCCAGGTCGTGTCGACGTGCAGCAGCGGGAACGGCGGCTTGGCGGGGTAGAAGGCCTTCAGCGCCAGGTGCAGCATCACCGACGAGTCCTTGCCGATCGAGTACAGCATCACCGGCCGCTCGCACTCGGCGGCGACCTCGCGCATGATCTGGATGCTCTCGGCCTCGAGGCGCTCGAGGTGCGTCAGCGACGCGGTTTCGCGCGCCGGGTTTGGGTGCAATCCGTTTGTGCTCATCGCTTGAGTAGGCGCGCCGCGTCGGCCCCCGAATGACCGTCTCGCCTAGCCGCGCTGCGGCCGGGCGTGACCGGCCTCGGCTGGCGCGTTAGGAACATGTTAGGACACGCTCACGCTCGCGCGTGCGCGCGCAGCGCCTCGCGCAGGAGCGCCTCGTGCGCGCCGAACTCGGGCGACTCCTGCACGGCCAGGGTTCGCGGGCGCGGCAGCTCTATGTCGATGACGGTCGCGATCCGCCCCGGACGCGGCGTCATCACGTAGACGCGATCGGCGAGGAAGACCGCTTCGGCGACGTCGTGGGTGATTAGCGCGACCGTCGAGCCGACCTCGCTCCAGACCTCGAGCAACCACTGCTGGAGCTCTGAGCGGGTGATTCCGTCGAGCGCGCCGAAGGGCTCATCGAGCAGGAGTCCCGGCTTGCCGAGCAGGATCGTGCGCAGGAACGCGGCGCGGCTGCGCATCCCTCCCGAGAGTTGCCAGGGCCACGCCGACTCAAAGCCGCCGAGACCGAAGCGCTCGAGCAGCGGTGCGGCGCGCGCCCGCGCGTCGGCTCGCTTGACGCCCGCCACCTCGAGGCCGATCGTGACGTTGTCGAGCGTCCTTCGCCACGGCAGCAGTGCGTCGCGCTGGGGCATGAATGCGAGGGCGCCAAGCCGCGAGGTCACCGCGGTCCCGTCGATCAGCACCTCGCCGCCGCTTGGCGTCTCAAGCCCGGCGAGGATGTGAAAGAGCGTGCTCTTGCCGCAGCCGCTCGGCCCGATCAGGGCGACGAACTCGCCGGCGCGCGCCACCATGTCGACGCCGTCGAGGGTCAGCAGCTTCTCGCCGCGCCATTCGTAGGCCTTGCGCAGCCCGCGCAGTTCGAGCTCGGCGCCGGCCGGTGGCGCGAGCGTCACCATGACGCTTCCGCCACCGCCTGCGGACGCCAGCGGATCACCGCGCGCTCGACCGCGACGACGACGCCGAACAGCGCCATCGTCAGGACCGTGGTGACGATCGTCGCGCCGAAGACGAGGTCAGTGTTGTTTCCCTGCTTGGCGGCGTTCATGTAGTAGCCGAGGCCCGCAGTCGCTCCGACGTACTCGGCGAAGATCGCCGCAACGTAGGAGAACGTCACGCCGATCTTGAGCCCCGTGAAGAACTGCGGCAGGGCGCTCGGCATCCGCACGTGCCAGAGGATCTGAAGGCGGCTCGCGCCCATCGTTCTCAGCAGGCTCATCGTGTCAGCCTCGGCCGAGTCGAGACCTTGGATTGTCGAGACGGCGATCGCAAAGAACGTGAACAGCGCGACGAGCGCGATCTTTGGCGCCTCGCCGAAGCCGAACCAGATCACGACCAGCGGCGCCAGCGCGATGAACGGGATCGTCTGGGAGACGATCATCAGCGGGTAGACGCTGCGGCGCACGCCCTGGGAGAAGTCGATCGCCACGGCTAGCAAGACCGCGCAGACGATCGCCAGCGCGATCCCGAGCACCGCCTCCTCTGTCGTCGTTGCGATTGCCGGGCCGAGGTTCGAGCGGTCTGCCCAGGTGCTTCGCACGACCAGCCAGGGGCCTGGAAGCGAGAGGCTCGCGTGCGCCGCGTTGGCCGCGAGATCCCAGGCCAGGGTCAGCGCGGCCAGCGCGAGCGCGGGCGGCCAGGCGCTTGCGAACAGGCGCCGCATCGCCCGCTCTCAGCCGCCCGAGCGCAGCAGCGAG
>DATGHN010000279.1:0-35508 GCA_035308005.1 Solirubrobacteraceae bacterium | reverse complement strand
GTCGCATCCTCACTGCCATGGACGAGCAGGACCGGGATCGCAAGCGGCGCGAGCGCGATCGGGTCGGCGACGGCGTAGCGCTCGCTCACGCTGTCCGCGCCGCCGCCCATCAGCCGCTCGACGGCGCCCCCGGGGGTCTCCCGCCATGCTTGGGCAAGGTCGTTGACGCCCGCGGCCGACACAGCGGCGATCGCCTGGAGCGCCGGGTCCGCTCCCGGCGCTCCGGCTGGTAGCCGCGAGCGGCTCGCCGCCCACAGCGCGAGCTGGCCGCCCGCGGAGTGGCCGTAGACGGCGACTCTTGAGAGGTCGAGGGCCGCCGGAACCTGGCGGAGGTGATCGAGCTCAGCGGCCACGTCGAGGAAGGTCGCCGGCCAGCCGCCACCCTCCTTGCCGCCGACGCGGCGGTACTCGACGTTCCATACGGCCATGCCGCGGCGCAGGAGTTCCCCGGCCACGCCGCGCATGACGACCTTGGAGACGCCCACCGACCATGAGCCGCCGTGGATCGTGACGACGACCGGGTGGGGGCCCGCGCCGCGAGGCATGTGCAACTCCGCGCGTTGCGCGCGGTCATCGTCGCCGTAGCGAAAGGAGCGTCCCGCGCTCAGCAGGTCAAGCAGGGCGCGAACACGCGACACGGGGTCCAACGCTACAGCCGCTACGCTGCGGGCGCCGATGCCGAACGCCGCGCTCCCCGGACTCGACGAGTGCCTGCAGGCGGCGGCGAGGCTCGAGGGGCACATCCATCGCACGCCCACCCTTTCGTCACGGAGCCTCGGCAAGATCATCGGCCGACCGGCGTTCCTGAAGGCCGAGCTCTTCCAGCGCACCGGGGCTTTCAAGCTCCGCGGCGCGATGAACCGCGTCGCGGATCTGAGCGCCGCGGAGCGCGCGACCGGCGCGGTCACGGTCTCCGCCGGTAACCACGCACAGGCGGCGGCGCTGGCCTGTGCCGAGGCGGGCGTCGACGTCGTCGTGTTCATGCCGCACAGCGCAAGCGAGATGAAGGTCGCGGCGACTCGTGGCTACGGCGCGACGGTGGACCTCGAAGCCGCCGACGGCGCCGAGGCCTTTGCGCGTATGCATGACCTGGCCGTCCGCAGTGGTCGTATCGTGATCCATCCATTCGACGATCCGCGCGTGATCGCGGGGGCGAGCACGGTCGGCCTAGAGATTTGCGCGGACATTCCCAGCCCTGGCGCCGTGATCGTCCCAGCGAGCGGCGGCGGGCTGGTGTCGGGCGTCGCGATCGCCGTCAAGGCACTCGCTCCGGCGGCACGCGTGGTCGCCGTCCAGCCGTCCGCGACGGCGACGTTGCGGGCCTCGCGGTCGCCTGAGCGGCCGAGCGCGGCACCCGCCGGCTCGCGCCGCGCGACGATCGCCGATGCGCTTACGGCGCCCGGGATCGGGGAGCTGAACCTTGCAGCGTGCGCGGAGCACGTCGACGAGGTGGTTCATCTGGACGAAGAGGAGATCGCGGCCGGCGTGCGCTTCCTGTACGAGCGCGCGAAGCTCGCCTGCGAAGCGGGCGCGGCGGTGGGCGTCGGAGCGCTCTTGGCCGGAAAGGTCGCAGAGCTCGGCGAGGGCCCGGTCGTGGCAGTCGTCTCCGGCGGGAACCTCACGCCGCAGCTTGCTGCTTCGATCCTCTCCGGCGGCTGACCGCCCGGCGCGTCATGCTGGGGTCATGACGCGGCGCGAGATCCACTCGTGGTTGATGGACATGGACGGCGTGCTCGTGCGCGAAGAGCATCTGATCCCGGGCGCCGACCGCTTCATCGCACGCCTGCGCGAGCTTGGCCGGCCGTTTCTCGTGCTGACCAACAACTCGATGTACACGCCGCGCGATCTCGCCGCGCGGCTCGCGGCGATCGGCCTCGAGGTTCCCGAGGAGGGAATCTGGACCTCGGCGCTCGCGACCGCCCGCTTCCTCGAATCGCAGCGACCGCAGGGCACGGCGTTTGCGATCGGCGAGGCGGGCCTCACGACTGCGCTGCACGACGCCGGCTACACCCTGACCGAGCGATCGCCCGACTACGTCGTTCTCGGCGAGACGCGCACCTATTCCTTCGAGCGGATCACCCGCGCGATCCGCCTGATTCGCGATGGCTCGCGCTTCATCGCCACCAACCCCGACGCCACTGGGCCGAGCGCCGACGGGCCGCTTCCGGCGACGGGATCGGTCGCGGCGCTGATCAGCCGCGCGACAGGCATCGCGCCGTACTTCGTCGGCAAGCCCAACCCGCTGATGATGCGCTCGGCCCTCAACGCGATCGACGCTCATTCGGAGACGGCGGCGATGATCGGGGACCGGATGGACACCGATGTCGTGTCCGGGCTCGAGGCGGGCATGGAGACGATCCTCGTTTTGACCGGCATCACGACGCGCGAGGACGCTGAGTCGCACCCCTACCGCGCCTCGCGAACCGTCGATTCGATCGCGGACCTGATCGATCTGATCGTCTGAGGCGCCGGTCGGCTCCGCCGCCGAGCGGAGAGGGCGGGATTCGAACCCGCGATGGAGATTTCTCCCCATACTCGCTTAGCAGGCGAGTGCCTTCAGCCTCTCGGCCACCTCTCCTGGGGGACTGATCAGTGTAGAGGCCGATCGGCGGCGTGCGATCATCGAGCCCGCACGGAGGGGTGGCAGAGCGGTTGAATGCGACGGTCTTGAAAACCGTTAGGCGGGCAACCCCCGTCTCCAGGGTTCGAATCCCTGCCCCTCCGCTGTGGCCCCGGAGGCTGAAGGCCCTCCTCCCAACTAGCGTTTTCGACAGGTCGGAGCGGCGGCTCGGCTATTGACCGAGAGCGATGAGCTTCCCGTCGGTCTGGGACGCATAGACGATGCCGTTTGAGACGGTCACCTCACCGTCGGATCTGGCAGTCATCGTGTACTGGCGCAACGTGTTGCCGGTCGCGGGGTCTAGGAATAGGAGGTTTCCGCCGGCGCCGTAGGGCTCGACGAGCACTCCCGGCACGATCGTGATTCCGGCTGACATGAAGCCTGTGATGCCCGTTCGCCACAGGAACGCGCCGGTTGCGGGGTCGAGCGCTGAGATGTTCCCGAAGTAGCTTGTGCCGTTGAGGGTGGTGCCGCCGGCTGCCACATACAGCCGTGTCCCGTCCCAGGCGGCGGAGGCGATCGACCGCGGGCTGCCGCTCGGATCGGCGACCGTCGACTGCCACACCGGTCCTGCGGCCAGGTTGTTGCGGTCCCACGCGTAGAAGATCCCGTTCTTGTTCACCGCCCCGACGAGCGAGCGGGAGACGCCACCAATCGTGGCCGTAAAGAGCGTGGGGGTGGCGCCGAAGTCGGCGTCGCCAAATTGCTGCGCGGACTTCGGCACCGTCCAGCTCGAGAGGATGGTCAAATCGGAGGCTCGTAGCTTGACGATCGCGGGCGCCATCTCGTTGGCGGCGCAGCCGGTCGGTGTGCCCGTCGCAACGTAGATGCTGCCGTCGCTCGGGTCGACCGTCTCAGACGCCCAGATCCCGGCGCCCGTGCAACCGGCGGGCTCCATGTAGGCGGTGTGCTGGATGGCTCCGGTTGCGGCGTCCATCTGGACCAGCCGACCCCTCACGAGCGGACAGTCACCGAACGAAGCGACCGGCTCGTAAATGCTCCCGTTGTAGAGGATCGGCGACGCCCACAGGTAGTCGGCCGGCGGCGTACCGAGGTTCGTCTTCCACAGGACCGCCCCGGTGAGAGCGTTGACCGCATAGAAGTTGTCGTCGCCACCCGGGAAAAAGTCGACCGAGGTGCCGCCCACCGTGCCGATCGTGGACGTGCCGCTGACTCCCGCGATGGGCGGCGAACAGCTGTTGTCGATGTTCTGGCCGGTAGCGACCGTCCAGACGTCCTGGCCGCTGAGAGTGGTGGCGTGCTCGAGGCCGTTCCAGTCTCCCCAATACACCATGTTGTTTGCCACGATTGGCTGCGCGTAGGAACCAACACCGCCGGTGGCGTCTGTCCAGTGCAGCTTGAGCGTTCCGACATTGGCGGCGGTAAGGCCGGTCTCTAACGGGTAGTAGCCGCTACGACCGAGGTCACCGCGGTAGGTTGCGACCATCGTCACCGGCGGCGGTCCCGCCTGGTAGGTGAACTGATCTGCGAGGCTCGTCGTGCTCGTGCCTCCGGGGGTGGTGACCGTAACGTCGACTGGGCCGAGTGAGCTCGCCGAGGGTGCGGTAGCCGTGATCGTGGCGGGTCCGCCGACCGAGAACGTGGCAGGGTTACCCGGCCCGAAGTCGACGGCCGTCGCGCCGGAGAGGTTCGTCCCGGCGATCACGACTGACGTGCCTCCAGGCCCCTCGTTCGGACTCACCGCGGTGACCGTCGGCGCAGGCGGCGTGACGTACGTGAATTGATCTGCCGTCGTCTTGGCGCTCGTTCCCGCGGGCGTTGTGACCGTAACGTCGACGGCGCCGAGCGAGCTCACCGAAGGCGCAGTTGCGATTATCGTGGTGGGGCTGCTGACCGAGAACGCGGCAGGGGCGCCGGACCCAAAGTCGACGGCGGTCGCGCCGGTGAAGCCGCTGCCTGTGATCGTCACCGACGTCCCGCCCGTGCTCGGCCCGGAGCCCGGGCTGACGCCGCTGACCGCGGGAACCGGGGGCGGGGTGTAGGTGTACTGGTCGCCCGAATTGGCGGCGCTTGTGCCTCCGGGGGTCGTGACCGTCACGTCCACCGCGCCGGCCTGGCCCGGCGGAATGGTGGCGGTGAGGCTGCTGTCGCTGACCACCGACACGTTGGTGGCTGCAGCAGTGCCGAACTTCACGCTACTTGCGGCGGTCAATCCCGTGCCCGTGATGGTGGCAGTGGTGCCGCCGGTGGTCGGACCCGAGGGGGGGCTCACGCCGGTCACGGTGGGTGCGGGGGGTGGCGGCCCGGTGCTGATATTCACGTTCTGGACGTACTGGAGGTCGTTGAAGCCGCCAGTGGCAGCCGTGAATCCGACGAGCACCTTTGGCGGCAGCTTGACGGCGTAGACGAGCACCTGATTGCCGTCCATCGTCACGCTGATGCCCGTGGCGTCCGTGGTCACGACCACGTGGTGAACCGCGTTGCGCAGATACGGGACCGACGCGTTCGTGGTCACGTAGTTGAGGCTCTGCTGGCTGGAGTTGGTGGTCGCGATCCCCACGAAGTTGCTCGACGGGTCGTTCGTGTTCTGCCACGTGTCGAAGGACACTGCAATGCCCGTGACCCCGGAGAAGCCCTCTCCGCCTCCGTTGTTTCCTAGGGCGGTTGGCTTGGTGGCGCTCGCGTCAGCCAGGGTGAAGGTCAGCCCGTCGGCGCCGGTGTTGTTGATGCTTGACCCGAGGAACACGTCGAAGGACGCCGTGATGCCAGCCCCGGATACGGAGGTCGGATAGAAGGCCGAGCCGGACTGCCAGTTGGTGGCCGGCGTCAGCTGCAGGTTGGCGGGCGACCCTCCACTGTTGAGCAGCGCCGAACCGTTCAGCTGCCAGCCCCCCGCCACCGGCGAGGGGATCGTACCTGGGGGCGGCCCCGCGCCATAGGTGAACTGGTCGTCCGCAAGAGTCTGGCTCGTCCCTGTCGCCGTGGTGACCGTTACGTCGACGGTGCCCGTCCCTGGCGGCGCCGTGGCAGTGAGCGTCGTCGAGTTGTTGACGGTAAAGCTGGCTTTGTTGCCGGGTCCGAAGTTCACGGCGGTCACGGCTGTGAAATTCGTACCGCTCACGGTCACCGGCGTTCCAGCGGGCCCGGAGTTCGGGTTGACGATGACGACGGTGGGAGGTGGGGCGACGTAGGTGTACTGATCGCCCGAGTTGATGGCGCTCGTGCCACCGGCGGTGGCAACGGTCACGTTCACGGCGCCGCCGAGGCCCGGCGGAGAAGTCGCGGTGATAGAGCCGTCGGGGTTCACCGTGAACGCGGTGGCCGCTGTGCTGCCGAACATCACGCTGGTGGCGCCCGTCAACGCGGTGCCTGTGATGGTGACCGTCGTGCCGCCGGTGGTCGGGCCTGAGGCCGGGCTTACGCCGGTCACCGTGGGCGCGGGGGGTGGCGGCCCGGTGCTGATGTTCACGTTCTGGACGTACTGGACGTCGTTGAAGCCGCCGGTGGCACCCGTGAACCCGACGAGCACCTGGGGCGGTAGTGCCGTGGCGTAGCTGAGCACCTGGACGCCGTCCATGGTCACGCTGATGCCCGTCGAGTTGGTCGTGACCACGACGTGATGGAGCTTGTTGCGCAGCGGCCCGATGTTTGTGTTGGTGGCAACGTAGTTGAGGCTCTGCTGGCTCGAGTTGGTGGCCGCGATTCCCACGAAGTTGCTCGACGGGTCGTTCGTGTTCTTCCAAGTGTCGAAGGACACCGCGAACCCGTGGATCCCTGAGAACCCCTCTCCGCCTCCGTTGTTGCCCAGGACGGTTGGCTTGGTGGCGCTCGCGTCAGCCAGGGTGAAGGTGAGCCCGTCGGCGCCGGCGTTGCTGCTGCTCGACCCGAGGAACACGTCGAAGGACGCCGTGATGCCAACCCCCGGCGCAGCCGTAGGCCAGAAAGCCGAGCCGGACTGCCAGTTGGTGGCCGGCGTCAGCTGGAGATAGGCGGGCGACATCGACGTGGGAGGCGACGCTGCGGGGATGATGTGCGCGGTGCCGTTGAGCTGCCACCCGCCAGCGACCGGCGACGGGATCGCCACCGACGCCGCGGCGGCAAACGGCGGCGAGCCACCGCCCAACCCCAGGGTGAGGAAAGCGGCGAGAACCGCGAGGCCCGCGCACCGCCGCGCGGCAGACGTGAATGAGAAACTGCCCGCCTTCACCATGCCCCTATCACTCAGCTCGATGGCGGTCATCTCGGCGCGCCGAGAGGCCTCCCCCGACGGCACCGTAGCGTCCTGTTGAACGCGGTGGTGGAGGATTTACCGCGTCCGGTGGGGAAGATGTCGCCGGCTGGCGAGGGAGAAACCTGCCCGTTCGTGGCGAGGGATGTACCCCCGTCGTCGGTGCACCCGCCGCTAACACCGCAGCTACTGTGGCGGCGGGGCCAGGCGCGGTGGTGTGAGCTGTTCCACAAGGGGCGTGTACCTCCGATGCGTCTCGATGCGGCCGCTTAGGCGCCTTTCCTCGCTGGCCGTCCGTCCGACCGAACGTCGCGTTTCTTTATCGACGCTGCTTCGCAGGTTTGGCTGTACGGATCGCGAATCTTCTAGTGGGCACTGATGGTGGAACCCAGCGCGAAGAGGTCGACGGCCGATATCGCAAACGAGCGGCGCGAGGCAAAGCTCGACTCGCTGCGCGAGCAGGTCGAGAACGGGTCGCTCGTCATTCGCCAAATGACGGCGCAGGAGCGAAAGCGCTACCCACCGCGGCCGAAGCCTCCCGCGCGACGTAAGCCGTAGTCGTCTTCGACGCGGTCCTGGTGCGGAGCGGCGCGAAAGCCGAGCGTCGAACGGCCGCTGCTATGGTGGCTATACCAAGTCGGGGCGCCTAAGCCTCGACGACCTAGTGCCCCGTGGTCGCCTTTTTGCCTGACCGCAATTCTCCGGCTCGTCGCACGTACGCGCAGGAGGAGACGCGATGGTCGCAGGAACCGCCAGCGGTTTGGCGACACCAGGGGGCTCCGGATCGGGCTCCCCGGCCGCGAAGCGGCCACAGTGGGTGGTCGCGTGATCTACACCGTCACCGTTGCACCGGCGCTGTCGGACACCGAGCTTCCGCAGGTGCGCGGGACCTTCGACGCACTCGGCAAGGACGATGCTCTGGCTCAGGCTGAATCGGCCTATCGTCGGCGCCATCCAAGGGCCGGACACCTGAAACTGCATGTGTTGCGTATCCGAGTCGTCAAAACAGACGCCGGTGCCCGTATTTGACGAAACTCGATCGCCATGCGCGGTCGCGGGCTCAACTGCGAGGCGAGCGCGATGGGCGAAGGCGGGACACCTGCGATGACGCTAGGACCAGCGGCTCGATGCCACGCTGGCGAACCACGAGGGTGGTCGCGAGTCCGCCCGTGCCGCCGCCGGCGATGATCACCCGCACGCCGCGGCCCTCAGCTGCCCCAGAGCCGCTCGCTCGCGATTCCGGCGCCCTCAGCGAGCGCGGCGAACTTGGCCCAGCCGACCTTCGGGTCGATCTCGCGCGTGCCGGCCTGCGAGGCAAAGCCGCAGTCGTTTCCGATCATCACGTTCTCGCGGCCGACGAGCTCCGCGTAGCGAATCGTGAGCTCGGCGATCAGCTCTGGATGCTCGACCCAGTTGGCGCCGTGGCTCACCATCCCGGGGACGATCACCTTGCCCTCGGGCAGCTTGATCCGCTCGAAGGCGTGGTAGTCGTGCAGGTGGCGGGTGTTCATCGCCTCGAACGAGAACGCCTGAGCGTTGACGCGAAACATCGCCTCCGCGTAGTCACCGAGGTGCAGGTCGTAGATGTGGGGGCCTTGGTTGATGCTGTAGCAGGTGTGGTAGCGGATCTTCTCTGGTGGAATGTCGCGAAGGCAGTGGTTGATCAGCTCGATCGTCTCGCCGACGCGCCGGTCGCGCTCACGCGGCTCAAGGTCGGCGTGGCCCCAGAGCGTGGCCGCTCCCGGGTCGTCGACCTGAATCAGGAGCCCGGCGTCGACGATCGCCTTGTATTCCTCGCGGACGACCTCGGCCAGCGCTGTCAGGAATGCCTCCTGGGATTCGTAGAACTCGTTTCGGTAGTCGGCGAGCGAGGTCGCGAGCGGAGCCGACATGAAGGCCTCCGTGTATTCGCGGCCCTCGAGGGCGGTCTTGAGATTCGCGATATCGGCGACCAGCGCGGCGTGACCTTCGTAGCTGACGGGGGCGCGGCAGACGAGCCGCTTTAGCGGCCCGAGCATCGCTCCATACATCGCGCTCGCGAAATAGCGCTCGTAGTACTCAGGAAACTCGGCGACCTCGCGCCAGCCGCTCTGGCGCAGCGGGTCGAAGGTCTGAGGCTCGGCGTCGAAGCCGCCGATTCGCTCGGTGAGGTACGTCATGAAGCCGCTCTTTCGCTGCTCGCCGTCGTTGACGACGTCGAGGCCGACGTCGATCTGCTGTGCGACGCAGGCGTCCACGGCATCCACCACCCCGGCCTCGAACGCCGCTTCGTCGTACGGACGGCCGTTCTCCTTCTCGCGCATCAGATCGACGAGTGAGTCGGGGCGGGCGATGCTGCCGGTGTGCGTCGTGAGGATGCGCTCAACGCTTCTGATCACGGCGACACCTGACCGAGAGCAACGCAACCGGGTCCGCGCACTGCGGGGCACGGCGAGAGGCCGAGCCCGTCCTCCGAGGTCCGGGGTTGATCCCGATCCTGTTCACAAAACCTCCGAGTGGTAGACGAGCGAAGTCTGTCAAGTTCGGTTGCGGGCACCGCCCCGACCCCGCATGCGACTCGCTGCGGCGGCCTTGCCGGCCTTAAGATCAGCGCCATGGCCGGCGCCCTGATCGCGGAGCACAACTACTTCTGGGTCGGCGTCGAGCGCACCGAGCTGCCGGGGATCGGCACTGCGACGACCGGCGAGCAGATGTTCGTCTCCTACTACGTACCGGCGGAGCCGCGCCGCGAGGTACCGATCGTCTTCGTCCATGGCGGCGGTGGGCAGGGCGTGGCATTCCTCGGGCGCGGGGATGGAAGCCCGGGCTGGCTTCATCATGCGCTGGCCGCCGGCTACACGGTCTACATCGTCGACCGGCCCGGCTACGGCCGCAACCCGCCGCATCCCAAGCTCGTCGGCGAGATGAGCCATCCGACGCCGCACGAGGCCATGACGCCGCTCTTCAAGGTTGCGGCCGCGGGCGGCCGCTGGCCGGGTAGCGGCGACGTCGGCGATCCGCTCGTCGACGCCTTCATGGCCCAGCAGCGTCCGATGCGCGGCGGGAACGGCGCCCATGCGCAGGACGTCACGCGGCGCCGCGCCGTCGAATTGCTCGAGCGGATCGGCCCGGCGATCGTGATCACCCACTCGGCCGGCGGTCCGTTCGGCTGGCTCGCGGCGGACGCGGCGCCTGAGCTCGTCCCGGCGCTCGTGTCGGTCGAGGGCATCGGACCCGGGACGCTCGCCATCCCGCTCACCTACGACCCGCCGGTGGCGAGCGTCGAGGAGCTCGGGCTGATCGCGCTTGCGGAGGAGTCGGATATCGATTGGGGACCGCTCGCGGGCGTGCCGCGGCGAGCACAACCCAAGCCGGCGAGGAGGCTTCCCAATCTCGCGCGGGTGGCGATCGCGGTCGTCACGACGGAGGACCCGCGGTTTGCCCAGCTCAACCGCGATGCGATCGCCTATCTGCGCGAGGCCGGCTGCACTGTGGAGGACATAGTCCTACGCGAGCGCGGGATCTCTGGCAACGGCCACATGGTGCCGATCGAGGACAACAACGGCGAGGTGCTGGCGCTGATTCTCGAGTGGGTCGAGCGACTGCTCGCCTAAAGGCAAAAACGTTGCACGACGGCGTGCGCGCATCCGCACCTCGTGCTTAATGTTTCATCGCATCAGCGCCGATATTCGGATATGCGCGCGATGCGGCGTGCCCTGACGCGACGCCCCTCCGGGGTCGCAACCAGCCTGCACGACAGCCGGACCCAGGCCACTTCGAGCGGTGGTACGAACGCGGGCGTGCCGGCGTGGAACGCGCTCCAGCATCGACTTCTCTTCGAACGCAACCCGCAGCCGATGATGGTCTACGAGCGCGCGACTGACCGGATCCTCGCGGTTAGCGACGCCGCGATCGCCGTCTACGGATACACCCGCGAGGAGTTCATCGGGCTCCCGCTTGTCGAGCTGATCGCCGAGCCGGACCGCGCCGAGTTCGCGTCGTTCCAGGCCTCGCGCCTGGCAATCGAGACGCCGGGCCTCGTCCTCGACAGTCGCCGACGCCACCAGCGAAAGGACGGCACGATCATCGAGGTGATCGTGTCCGCCGACGACCTCGAAGTCGAGGGTCGCGGTTGCCGGATGCTGATCTGCGAGGACGTCACCGCGCGAGAGAACGCGCACACTCAGCTTGCGGCGGCCCGCGAGCAGTTGCGCGTCAGCGACGAGCGCTACCGGCGCCTCTTCGAGCAGAACCCACAGGCGATGGTGGCCTACGACCGAGCGTCGCTCGAGATCGTCGCGGTCAGCAACGCGATGGTCGCCGATTACGGCTACTCGCGGGAGGAGCTCGAAGCGATGACGATCCTCGACCTCGTGCTGCCCGAGGACGTCGACGTGCTCAAGTCCTATCTCGGCAAGCGAAGCGGTGGCTCGACTCCGCAGATGGCTGGCACGCCGGCCGGCTACCCAAGCCGCCGCCAGCGAAAGGACGGGTCGGTCATCGACATCGAGGTCACCAGCGAGAACATCGAGCTTGATGGCCGCGACTGTCGTCTTGCGCTGTACACCGACGTGACCGAACGCAACCGCACGATGGCCGAGCTCGAGGACGCTCGCGAGCAGCTTCGCGTCAGCGAGGAGCGCTACCGCAGCATGTTCGAGCAGAACCCGCAGCCGATGGTCACCTACGACCGCAACACGCTCGAGATCCTGGCCGTGAGCGACGCGATGGTCGCCAAGTACGGCTACACGCGCGAGGAGCTCCACTCGATGACGATCCTCGAGCTCCAGCTCCCTGGAGACGAGGCGAAGCTGTCTGATTATTTGGCGGCCCATCCCGACGGATCGAGGCCGCAGCTGGCCGGGCGGCCCGAGGGTTACCCGGGTCAGCACCGCCTCAAGGACGGCTCGATAATCGACGTCGAGGTCACCAGCGACAACCTCGATCTCAACGGGCGCGCATGCCGGATCGCCCACTTCGACGACGTGACGGCGCGCAACAAGGCCGCCACGGAGGTCGTGATCGCGCGCGACCAGGCAGTCGAGGCGTCGAACATGAAGTCGGCCTTCCTCGCCAATGTCAGCCACGAGGTGCGCACGCCGATGAACGGCGTGATCGGGATGACCGAGCTACTGCTCGACACACAGCTCGACGAAGAGCAGCGCCAGTACGCCGAGCAGATCTCTCGCTCAGGCGAGCAGATGCTCGCGATCCTCAACGATATCCTCGACCTCTCGAAGATCGAGGGTGGACACCTCGAGCTCGACATTGCCGACTTTGACCTCCACGACACGATCAACGAGGCCTGCTCGGCGGCGGGCGGCCAGGCGCGCGCCAAGGGCCTGCGCCTCGTCGTCGACCTGGATCCGGTCGTGCCGCGGCGCCGCCGCGGTGACGGCCGCCGCGTCCGCCAGGTCCTGCTGAACCTCGTCTCAAACGCCGTGAAGTTCACTTCCGAGGGGCAGATCACCGTGCGCGTCAAGCTCGCCGACGGCGCGCCAGCGAGTTCGCTCGTCCGCGTCGAGGTCAGCGACACGGGCATCGGCGTGGACGACGGGCAGATCGAGCGCATGTTCGAGCCATTCACCCAAGCCGACGTATCGACGACTCGCCACTACGGCGGCACCGGGCTCGGCCTAGCGATCGTGAAGGAGATCGTCGAGATGATGGGCGGCACAATCGGCGCCGAGAGCGCGCTTGGCCGCGGCAGCACGTTCTGGTTCGAAGTGGCGCTCGGCGCCCCGGACCTCCCCGATTCAAACGCCGACCAGGCCGACAGCACCTCCGAGACGGCACAGTGGTCGCGGCCCCCGAGGATCCTCGTAGCCGAGGACAGCCCGGTGAATCAGATCGTCGCCGCGCGCATGCTCGAGCGCTGCGGCGCGGTCGTCCGCGTGGCTGGTGACGGCCAGGACGCGATCGCCGCCTTCACAGCCGAGGACTACGACCTCATCCTGATGGACTGCCAGATGCCCACGATGGACGGCTACGAGGCGACTTCGCAGCTACGGGTTCTCGAGCAGGGCGCGGAGCGCCACACCCCGATCATCGCGATGACGGCCCACGCGCTCGAAGGCGATCGCGATCGATGCATTGCGGCGGGCATGGATGACTACGTCAGCAAGCCGATGCGCCACGCAGAGCTGGTCGAGAAGCTCCGCCAGTGGATCCCGCTCGATCTCGGGCCGCCGGCGGACGTCGGCGCTTCCGTTCTGAGCACTCCGCCACGCGCCTGAGCGTTCCTAGCTAAGCGTCGCGACGATCACCGGCGCATCGGTCGGTCGCGACGTGCCCCCGGCTGGCTCCTCGGTTACCAACACGCGCGTCACCCCTCTGACGTTGCCGGGCACGCCAATGTCGGCGCGGTCGGCGTTGCTGACGCTGAACAGCGTGCTCGGCTGCGGTGGGCCGCTGCCGCGCTCGAGCCAGAGTTCATAGATCTTGTGGCTCGGCGGGGGCGGCAGGTGCTCCACAACGAGATCGGCGCGGCCAGAGGAAACGCGCAATGTCGCCTGGCCGACGCTCGCGCGAATCAAACGCGGACCGCCTCCGGAGCTGACGCCAACGACGATTCCAACAGTGACCGCCGCGGCGACGGCGGCCACGGCGAACCGCTGCATCGTCCATCCCGGGACGCGCGCCGGGCGCCGCTTGGCTAGCGTGGGCGGATCGGCGCGGATTTCGCGCAGCACGCGCCGGCGAAGCCCGCGGGGCAGCGGATGCTGCGGAACGGCCATCGGTAGGGCGGCAACGACGCCCGAGAATTCCGCGACCTCGTCGCGGCAGACGGCGCAGCTTTCGAGATGGCGCTCAAACGCCTCGACCTCGGCGGCGTCAAGCGCCCCGAGCGCGTAGGCGGCGGCATCGTTTCCGCAACCACGTTCACTCATCACAGGCCACCGTCATAGCACCGCGTCGGCCGCCTCGCCAAGCGCGAGGCGGAGTTTCCCGAGCCCCAGCCGCATTCGCCCCTTGACCGTGCCGGCCGGGATCTCGAGCATCTCTGCAAGTTCGCTGTGCGTGAAGCCGCCGAAGTAGGCGAGCTCGATGACCTGGCGCTGCTCCGCGGGGAGCTCCTCGATCGCGCCGCGTACGAGCGCCGCGTCGCTACGCCGCTCGGCCTCGGCGTCGGTCAGCTCGCCGGCCGGCAGGAGCGCGCTGAGTCCGTCGTCATGGATGTCGCGGCTCGAGGTCGCGAGTTCGTGTCGAAGCACGTCGACCGCTCGGTGATGGACGAGCGTCAGGATCCAGGTGCGCACGCTTCCCCGCGCGCGGTCGTAGCGGCCGCGCGCACGCCAGAGGGTGAGGAAGGCCTCCTGCACGACGTCTTCCGCGAGGCCGCGCCGGCCGCAGATGCGGTAGGCGAGCGAGAAGGCGGCCGCGCCGTGGCGATCGAAGACGACGGCGAACGCGCGCGAATCACCCTCGTAAATGTGCGCCATCAGATCCTCGTCGGCGAGCGAGCGGGGGTCTGGGGAGGAACGCGAGAGAAGCGTGGGGCGGATCATGCGGTCACAAAAAGGTGGTCAACCCATCTATTACGCACGATCGTGCGGATCGGATCACCCGTTCAGCAACTCAAAGCGAGCACCGGCTCACCGAGTGCGAGCCGCCCGCCGCCTCGCCCGACGAAGCCGATCGCCACGACGGCGACATCGTCGCGGGACGCGGCGGCGCCCTCGAGCGCCTGCAGCTCGACAGCTGCGGCGGCAGCGGCCGCATCGCCACCTGGCAGGTGGCCAAGCAGCTCCTCGAGGCGACGCAGGGGCTCGGCGGTGAAGTCGACGGCACCGTCGGTGAAGGCGACGAGCAGCTCGCCCGGCTCGAGGCGGATCTCCGCGGTGCGAAGCCGCGGATTTGCCCAGACGCCGATCAGATCGCCACCGGCATCGACGGCCGACACCGTGCCGTCGTGGCGGACGTGGATCGGTGCGGGGTGACCCCCGCAGGCCACAGCCACGAACGCGTGGTCGTCCTCCACGCGCAGGCGCATCGCAGCGACGGTGATGAATCTGGACCCGAGGTTCTGGCGAAGCATCGCCTGATTGAGGTGCCGCAGCGCGTCGGCCGGCGGCTGGTCGGGTAGCGAGCGAAGCGTCCAGCGCGCCATCGCCGTCATCGCGGCGGCCTGCGCGCCCTTTCCGCAAACGTCGCCGACGATGACTCCCCATTCCTTCGGCGCCGACACCGCAAAGACGTCGTAGAAGTCGCCGCCGACGAGGTCGCCTTCGCCCGCCGGACTGAAGCGCACGGCCACCTCACACAGCGGGATCTCGGGCATTGTTCGCGGGAGGAGGCTCTCCTGAAGCGTGCGCGCCGTGCTATTCGCGCGCTCGTAGAGCGACAGCGTGCTTGCCTGGAGTTGGCGGAGCTGGGCCGCCAGCGCGATGCGGGTCGATAGCTCGACGATGTCTTCTACGTCGTCGCGCTTCCATTTGCTGCCGACGCGACGCAGCAGCAGGACATTGACTGTTTGGCGGCCGTGGGCGACGCCCGCGACGGAGAGGCCGACGACGGCGCCATCGAGCGCGACCACCTCGGCGGTGGTCGCGCGCCCGGCAGAAGCGGCGCCGCCGGCATGAAGTCCGGAGGCGATGGCCTGCTCGGTGTCCGCCATCTTCAACAGGTCGGGATCGCCGCGCTCGGCGCTCGCGGGGAGCGCGGATTTGCTCTCGGCCACGACGCAGGCGTCGGCGAAGCGTGCGGCGAGGAGCTCGGCGCCGGCGTTCAGCACGGCGTCGATCGACAGGCTCTCGTCGAGCCTGCCGCTGGATGCGGCCAGGAACTCCGCTCGCGCGCGAGCACGCTCGCGCGCGAGCACGAGGCGGCCCACCACCGTACCGACGATGATTGTCAACGCGACCAGCAGCGCGAGCACGATCGCTGCTTCCTCGACGGCGTCGTTGGCGCTCTCTCGCGCCATGTGCTGGCGGTTCGACTCTTGAGCTGCGATGGCCGACTCAAGCACCGCGGACTGGACGCGGATGATGTCGACAAGCGCTTTGCCCCTCACGGTCAGCGCCAGCGACCTCGCCTGGCTGGGCCGTCGTGCGAACAGGTTGATAACTGACGGGACGTAGTTTTCGAGGTATGAGAGCGACCGGGCGCCAAGGGCTCGCGCTTGGCCTACGAACTCGTGATCGGCGCGCGCCGCGGCATTCATCGCTTCGACCTGCGCCGGAAGCACCTCCCTCGAGTTCTCGAGCGGCGCCAGGAAGCCCGCGGTGCCCGTGATGAGATAGCCGCGCAGGCCGGTCTCGGCGTTGATGACCGATTGCTCAACTGGGATCACGCGCTGCAGCAACGCGTCGGAGCGAAGCGTCGCGCCGGCGGTGTCGCGCGACTGGAGGATCGCGGCCAGCAGCAACCCCACCCCCACAGCGACGACAACCCCACCCGCCGTTACGGCGAGCCCGACGCGACCGACGCCGCTACGCGGCAACCTGACCAACGCACTTTCCCCCGGAAGTCGATACGGATGGCTTTCGCGGCCGACGATAGCGCCCGCGGCGGCGACCGCGATCGCGCGTCCCTCTAGACTGGCTGCTCGCTGCGCCCGTAGCTCAGCTGGATAGAGCGTCGGTCTACGGAACCGAAGGTCGGGAGTTCGAATCTCTCCGGGCGCGTAAGGAGGGGGCACCGTGCATCACCCGCTTCGTGTCGAGCTTCCCGGCACGAATCGTTGCGGCCATGTCTTTCGACTGTTCGCGATAGATCGTGCCGTCGTCGAACTCGATCATCGGATACAGCTGCTGCCCAGATAGCCGTTGCAGGTTGGCGCGCTTGCGCGGTCGCAGCGGCCCGTTGACGATCTCATAGGCGATTGCCTGGTCGTCCAACGCGTTATGGACCGGCCTTCCACGGCATCGAGCAGCGGTGAAGCTTGATCGCCACGCGCGCGACGATACTCGGCCAGGTTCAAGCCGTCGGGAGCAGCGAGGCCGCCTGACCGGCTCGTCACAGTAGGGCGAGGTTCGCCAGTCGCTGCCCGGTCGCTGTCGCGAACTTGAATGCATGCCCTGAGCACGCTGACCCGACAACCACGCGGCCCTCCCGCAACAGCCGAAACTCCTCGTCCGCTGCAACCGTGTAAAGGCACGTCTCGGCTTTGGTCGCGGCGCCGGCCAGACGGGGGAGGCGTTCGCCCACCCACTGGGTGAGCCGTTCCACGAGGCGGGCATCGGGGTCTCGCGACAGCGGCACCGTCTCGCCTCTCAGGCCGCTGTGATGGGCTGCGACCTTGAGCCCCAGCGAAGGACTGGGGAGTGCGTAGATGCCTTGCCCGGTCAGCTCGTCCGCTGTCGTGTAGTCGATGACGACCGGAACGTCGGCCTGGCCGGGCGCACCGAAGTAGGCGACGCTCTCGAGTGAGACATACACCGGAAGGGCGATACCCAGCGGCGCGATGAGCTCGCGCGCCCATGCGCCAGCCGTGACGATGGCGACGTCGGCTGTGACGGTTTCGTCGAGGTTGATTGACACGGTCACCGCTTCGGGCGACTGCTTGAACCCGCTGACCGTCGCCCCTTCGATGATCGTCACGCCACGGTTGCGGCACGACTCGGCGAGGGCTTCACACGCTCGGGCGGCCAGAATGAACCCCGAGGAAGGGTCGAAGTAACTCTCACCGCCGTCTGGCAGGCGGAGCCCGAAGCGGCGCTCGGCTTCGACGGCGTCGACGGACTCGGCAGGAACGCCGAAGCCAACAAGCGCCTCCATTTCACTGCGCAGGTCGCTGGCGTGGGTAAAGACCCCGACGCGCTGAAGGAGCTCAACCCCCGCCTCCTCCTCGAGTTCGGTCCAGACGGGCTCCGCCTCCCGCCACAGGGCCATCCACTCCGGCGCGGCATAGTGGCGGACGCTCCGCGAATCGCCGTGGCTCGAGCCGTGGTCGTGATGCAGGGCGAACTGCTCGAGGAGAACCGTTCTCGCGCCTGCCTTCGCGAGTGCCCGAGCAGTCGCGAGTCCGTTCACTCCGGCGCCGACGACGACGCAATCGAACGAGCGTCGGTCGCTGGACTCGCTGACGACGCGGCCGGCGCTCATCGCCACGAAGCTGATGACGCAGACGGGGGCGTCACTGCAGCTCGCTGCGCGCGCGCCCGTAACGCTCATAGATCACACTCGAGGCGAACGTCCTGGTCTCGACCAGCTCGAGCGCGGCGTGTTCGAAGACGGGTGGCAGGAACGGCGTGCCGCCGCCGACAACGACGGGATGGCGCAAGATGCGCAGCTCGTCAATGAGACCTAGCTCGATCGCTGCCGCCGCGAGGCCGGCGCCTCCGATAGCGACGTCCTTGTCCGTCGCGCGAAGCGCCGCAGCGGCCTCCTCGGCCAGCGATGTCTCGGCGAGACGCGCGTTGCCCTCGACGCGCTCGAGCGTTCGGCTGAAGATCACCTTCGGGATGGCCGACCAGACGTCCGCGAACTCGGCCCCCGGCTCGCCGTTGCGCAGCGAGGGATCCGTGTCCCACACGAGCATCGTCTCGTAGAGCTTGCGGCCTAGTAGGAGCCCGCCGAGCTCGCGTATCTGGGCGATGTGGAAGCGGAACTGCTCCTCGCTGGGCACCGACCACCCAAACGCGCCGTCGCGGTCGGCGATGAAGCCGTCCACGGAGACGTTCATCGAGTAAATCAGCATGGCTTCAAACTCATCGCACCGCATCGGAGGTTGATCGCGTTGAGCTTCATCGTTGCGTAGCGGCTACGGCTGCGACCAGTCGATCGACGAACGGGACTTGAGCCGCCTTCAGTCGCAGTCGCGCCTCACCGGGCGCGAACCACGCAACCCGGTCGAGCTCGGGGAAGCTCGCTCGCCGGCCGCTTCGCGGCGGCCATTCCAGCTCGAACGTATTTGAGCGAGCCATGGATGGATCGAGGTCGCCCTCGATCGCCCACGCGTGGACGACCTTGCCGCCCTTCTGGATCACCGTGCCGAGTGGTATCGGCGCCGCTCCGTCGGGCTGGCGCGACGGCGCTGGACGGCCGACCTCCTCGGCGAACTCGCGACGCGCGACGGCCAGGAGATCCTCCTCGATCGGATCGGGCTCGCCCTTCGGGATAGTCCAGTAGCCGGCGTCCTTGCGAGCGAAGAAGGGCCCGCCAGGGTGACCGAGCAGGACCTCCGGCTCACCCCCCGCGGCGGGACGGCGGAAGAGGAGGACTCCGGCGCTCTGCCTCACGGCCACCCTCGCATCCTAGAGGCGCCGTGGCGGGCACTCAGCCGGGGAATGGCGGCTGCGGGCGCGCGGCCCTAGTCGGCTATCAGCGCGGTCGCGTCGATCTCGATCAGAAGGCCCGGCAACGCCAGCGCGACCACCTGGACTGCCGTGCTGGCCGGCGGATGGTCGGCGCTGATGAACTCGTCGCGGATCACGCGAACGGCCGGGAGGTCACGCACGTCGGTGAGGTAGTAGTTGAGCCTCACCACGTCATCGAAGCTGCCGCCAACGGCCGCGAGACAGCGGCGCAGGTTCTCGAACACCTGACGCGCCTGGCCCGCGGCGTCGCCCTCGCCGACCAGATCGCCTCGCTCGTCAACAGCCACCTGGCCCGCGATCATCACGACGCGTCCGCTGCCGGAGACGACGTGCGAGTAGCCGCCCGCGGGCGGGGGCGCGACTCCGGCCGGTGCCGCGATGTGAGTGAGATGCGTCGGCGAGCCCACGCCGACATGTTAGGAGACGATCGCCAACGTTCCGGGCCGTGGCTTCCGCGCCGAACGCTGCGTCACGGCGCCGGCTCGGGCTCGCCGAGGCGGAGCGGCTCGAGGCCCTCGAGGATGAGATCGAGGCCCCAGGCGAACTCGACGGCGGTGTCGTACCCGGACTGCGGGAGCTTCGTCACGACCTCGACGAGGTAGGGGTACTCGTCGAGGAGACCGATCGTTTCCGCCCTCCTCTGCGCGGCCTGGGCTGCCGAGTCGCGCGTCTCGAAGCCCAGATCGCGCTCCTGCAGGGCGAACCCATAGATGTAGGCGTCCTGGGTGGAGTACGCGTGAACCGCCACCCCGAAAGAGAACCCGGCCTCACGCAAGCAGCCCATCACGGCGTTGTGGTTTCGCAGGTTCGCCGGTCCCGGCTGCCGCGACTCCATCATCCCGATCGCCCAGGGGTGTCGCCTCAGCGCCTCGCGTGTCGAGAGCGCCCGGCGGCGCATCGCCGACCTCCACTCGAGATCCCGAGGCGGAAGCTCGATCTCTCCGAAAACGATGTCGATCATGGCGTCGAGGAGCGCGTCCTTGTTGGCGACGTGCTTGTAGAGCGCCATTGGCACGACGCCGAGCTCCTGGGCGAGTCCGCGCATGCTGAACGCGTCGAGCCCGCCCTCGTCGGCGAGCGCCATGGCGGCCTCGAGCACGCGAGCCCGGCTCAGTGGCGTCCGGCGGTTGTTCGGCTGCTTGGGCATCGGAAGAGAGGAGGTCATCGGCGCCTTGCCGGCTGGTTAATCGCGAGAGCCGTGACCAGACCCTGCTCGGTCTGATCACGGCCGTCACGTCGCCGCTTGGCCCGGCAACCTACGGGGCGAGACGGAAGGGCGGGTAGCGGTCGGTGACCAGCACGTGTGCGTAGGCGATCACCCGGTTCGTCCAGCGGCCGACGCCGACGAGGAAGTCGAACATGCCGCGCGGGAAACGACCGGTGAAGAGGATCGCGAACCAGGCCGCGATCACCACGAAGAACGCGGCGATGTAGAGGAAGAACAGCGCGACATAGTGGGGGAGGGCGAGCAGCCACTTGACGAGCGGCAACCAGCGGTTGAGCTCCGTGCGAGCGTCCGGGTAGGGGAAATCGAGATGCACCGCCTGATGCTCGTCCGTGGACGGATAGCGGTCGTCCATGAGTGTCATATAGACCCCGACGCGGGCGGAGAAGCGCATCAGCTCGAGGTTCCAGTCAAACCACCAGCGCGGGTACTTCTGGCGGAACAGGATCAGCAGCAGCGTGGGCGCCACGATCAAGCCGGCGGCGCCGATCGCCCCGGCGGGCTTCCCACCGCTGTAGGCGTACCCGCCGCCGCCGATCAGGGCGATCACGATCAGGATCGGGATGACCATGAGCAGACGGAAGAAGGTGGTCAGCCGGCTGAGCGGCCGGTCCGGGTAGTCGACCGAGTACTGGACGGGATAGGGCGCGTCGGTGTTCATTGGAATCCTCCCCTGGAAAGGTGTACGGCGTACACTCTGTTGAGGACTATAGGTGTACGCCGTATACTTGTCAAGTGATTTGTACTACCACCTCAGTTCGTGTCCGCCCATCGCCGGAAGCGGGCGTGTTTTCTCGCCTCGACCCGCACACGCTGGTGCCGGTCGCTCGCGTCAGGTGATGTCGAACTCGTGGGCGAGCTCGCGGAAGGGGCCGGCCTGAGCCAGAAGGTCGCGCTCGCGGCCGCGCTGGACGATGCGGCCGTGCTCGACGACGGCGATCTCATCCGCTCGCCGCACCGTCGAAAGGCGGTGGGCGATGATGATCGACGTGCGCCCCGCGAGGAGTCGGTCGAGCGCGGCTTCGATCAGCACCTCGGTCGGGCGGTCGATGTTCGACGTCGCCTCGTCGAGGATCAGGATGCGGGGATCGGCCAGCAGCGCGCGCGCGATCGAGATCAGCTGGCGCTCTCCCGCCGACAGGCCCGATCCGCCCTCGCGGACTGTGTGATCGAGACCGCCCGACAGGCGCGCGGCCACCCGGTCGACGCCAACGGCGGCGGCGGCCGCCGCAACCTCTGCGTCGGTCGCCTCGGGACGCGCAAAGCGGATGTTCGAGGCGATCGTGCCGCTGAAGAGGAATGGGTCCTGAAGTACGACGCCCATCTGGCGCCGGTAGGAGGTCAGCTCGACATCGCGCAGGTCGATGCCGTCGACCCGCACCGTGCCGGAATCGGGGTCGTAGAAGCGGCCGATCAGGCGCGCAAGGGTCGACTTGCCGCCCCCCGACTCGCCGACCAATGCCAGGCAGCCGCCGGCCGCAACATGAATCGTGACGTCGTGGAGTACCGGCTCAGCGCCGTAGGCGAACGACACGTTCGCAACGTCCAGCTGTCCCGTGATGCGCGGCATCGGCCGGGCGTTCGGGCGGCTGGCGATCTCCGGCTCCTCGTCGAGGATCGCCGCGATCTTGACCATCGCCGCAGCCGCCGATTGAAGCTGCCCGTAGACGTCGGAGAGTGCCTGCAACGGCTGGAAGCAGAGCTGCAACAGATAGATCGCAATGATCAGGGTCCCGATCGTCAGCGAGTGCCCGAGCAGCAGCTTCTCGCCGACATAGAGCACGGCGACACTCGCGAGCACGCCGAGGTACTCGATCGAGGGGAAGAAGATCGACAGCAGCCTCTGCGTGTAGATCGACTGCTCGCGGTTGGCCACGTTGAGCTCGTCGAACTGCGCCTGGAACGCGCGCTCTCGCCTGAATGCCTGCACGATCGCCATCCCGGCGACCGACTCGGCGATCTGGGCGGTGACGGCGGCAATGCGATTACGGCTTTCCACGAGCGCGACGGTCGAGACCCTCTGATACCAGCGTGAGAGCATGACCGCCGGCGGGACGATCGCCAGCACCACGAGGCCGAGCTGCCAGTCCGCGATCAGCAGCGTGGCCACGGCGACCGGCAAAAGGACTGCGTTCGAGAGCAGCGCCGGCATGCCGTCCGAGAGCGTGTCGCTGACCGCGTCGACATCGCTGGTGAGCCGGGCGATGATCCAGCCCGCCCTCTGGTGGGAGAAGTAGCGCAGCGAAAGGGCCGTCAGGTGGTCGAACAGGTCGCGACGCAGGCCGATCACGATGCGTTGCCCGATCCCGGCGAGCCCGCGGATCTCGATGAACTGCAGGACCCAGCCAATCACGGCGACGCCCAGGTAGATGAGTACGACCTCGCCGAGCAGACCCGCGTCGCGACCGACAATGCCGCGGTCGATCGCCTCGCGCACCAGCAGCCAGCCGCCGGTCTGGCAGGCCGCGTCGCCGATCGTGACCAGGAACAGGAGCGCGAAGCGACCCCTCACGCCGTCGAGGTAGCGCAGCAGGCGCGTCACGCGGCGACCTCATCGCCGAAGAGCTCGCTGAACGCTCCGTCGGCGCCCAGCAGATCGCGCGGAATGCCCGACTGGACCGGCCGGCCGTCGCGAAGCACGACCACGCGGTCGGCGAGCGCGACGGTCGACAGTCGCTGGGTCGCAACAAGGACCGTGCGTCCCGCCAACGCGGGCTTCAGGCGACGCACGAGGCGGCGCTCGGTCAGCGTGTCGACCGCCGACAGCGGGTCGTCGAGCACAACGACGCGCGTATCGGCGATCAGCGCGCGCGCGAGCGCCACGCGCTGGCGCTGGCCGCCCGACAGATTGACGCCGCGCTCGCCGATCAGCGTGTCGTAGCCGTCTGGCAGCCGCGGCGCGAACTCGTCGACGCCGGCCGCCACGCAGGCCGCGAGCACGTCATCCCAGTTGTGGTCCTCGCGCCCCGCCGTGAGGTTGTCGCGCAGCGGCGCCGAGAACAGCACCGGGCGTTGAGTGACCAGCGCGACCGCGCCGCGTAGATCCGTGACCGTCAGGTCGCGGATGTTGACGCCGCCGATCAGCACGTTGCCGGCTGTGGGGTCGTAGAAGCGAGGCACGAGACTCAACAGCGTCGTTTTGCCCGACCCCGTCGGACCGCAGATGGCGACGATCTCGCCGGCCGCGACGTCCAGGTCGAGGTCGTGTAGGACATCCGGATCGTCGCCGCCGTAGGCGAACGTGACGCGCTCGAAGCGAATCGAAAGAGGTCCGGCAGGCAGCGCCAGCGGCTGCAGCGGTTCGGCCAGCGGTTCGATCCCGTCCAGCCAAGCGAAACTCCTCGCGGCCGAGGCCAGGGCACGCTGGCCGAGGTTGGTGATCCAGCCGATCGCCTCAAGCGGCCAGACGAGCTGCAGCAGGAGCGTCTCGA
This sequence comes from Solirubrobacteraceae bacterium, assembly GCA_035308005.1. Lineage (GTDB taxonomy): Bacteria > Actinomycetota > Thermoleophilia > Solirubrobacterales > Solirubrobacteraceae > Palsa-513. The sequence continues at coordinate 11,804 of DATGHN010000279.1, read as the reverse complement.
AAAGCACGAATTGACCGATCGTCAGGTGACCGCCGATCACCGCGCGGCCGCCGAAGTAAACGACCGCCGCGATCGACAGCGCCGGTAGATAGAAGAGCCCAGGTAGGTGGCGTGCCTCGACGCCGGCCTGACGCAGGACTGCTCCGCGGACACCCTCGGCGCGGTCTCCGAAGCGATCGCGGACGATGTCCTCGCGCCCGAACGCTTGGACCATCTCGATCCCGACCACGGCCTCATCCGCCATTTCGGTGACGTCGCCCTTTCGCGCCTGCACCTCGGTCGAGATCGGGGACACGCGTCGCGCGAAGCGCAGTACCAGCAGCGTGATCGGGGGCATCGCGATCGCTGAATACAGCGCGAGCTGGGCGTTGACGAGCACCAGCACGATGCCGGCCGCGACGATCATCATCACGCTCTGCACACCCTGCACGAGCCCCCAGCCGATGAAGTAGCGGATCGGGTAGAGGTCGTTGGTCGCGCGCGACAGCACCTGACCGGTCGCCCAACGGTCATAGAAGCGGCGCGGATAGCGTAGGTAGGCCGAATAAAGCAGGCCGCGCATCGTCGCCTCGATGCGTATGCCGACGCGCGAAGTCGCGAAACGGCGCGAGAAGTTGACGCCGAGCCGCACTGTGGCGAGCGCGACGATGCCGATCAAATACGGCCAGATCGACTGGCGGTGGTGACCGGGCGCGACGTCGATCGCGTTGTCGATCGCCTCCTGCTGAAGTAGCGGTATGGCGATCGAGAGCAGCGTGTAGCAGAGCGCGAGCGCGAGCCCGAGGAAGCCCAGCCGGCGCTCCCCCCACCACAGCACAAGCAGCCCGCGGAACGTCGGCACGAGACCGCGTTCTGGTGGGTCGACCGTCCTCGAGCGATGCCCCTCGGGCATCCCCACAACCTCCTTCTGAAGAACCGAGACAGCAGTTGGCAGTGTGCTGCGCCGCCGAGCGACGCGGCCGCGGGACGTTCCAGTCCCGCGAGAAATGACGCGCGATGGCCACCCTTCGGCGGCCGCTCAAGCGTGTCAGGAAAGCATGAAAGGCAGCTTAGCCGTAAGCGCCGTCGTACGCGAAGGAGGTACTTAAGCGGGCGCGCTGCGACCGTGTGAGCCAAATTCCTCGCGCGCGGGTGTGTCAGCTTCACCGAAAGCCGAGCGCGCAACAAACGCCCGCTCGGCCCGGTACCTCTACTGCCACACGGTGACGGACTTGATCCGCATCCGCGCCGGGAGGCGTGTGCGCGCGGTCGGTGGACCGCCCCACTCGCTCGCTCCGGCGACGGCGAGATCGGCGATCAGATAGACGCCCCCGCTCTGATCGAACGGCCACGGCCGATTCTCGGCGCGTGCCTTTGCGCTGCTGTATTGGGCATAGGCGCGGCCGTCGACGGCCCAGGTGATCAGGCCGGGCTGCCAGATCACCTGGAAGTCGTGGTACCCGCCCGAGAGGTTGGCGCGAACGTGGCCCGGCTGGATCTCGGCCCACGTGTGCGTGTGAAGCGAGCCATAGACCGTGTGCGGGTGGCCGAGCAGCACCTCGGCGTCGTCGATCTCGACCCCCGCCGCGTTGTCCATCCACAAGCCGCCCCAGAGGCCCTGGCCGGCTGGCATCCAGACGCGGAAGTCGATCGTGCCGTGAGTCAGCGTGTAGGTGCCCGCGGTTGAGATCAGGCCTGACTTGTAGGGGAGGCCCTGTGAGGCGACGCCGGCTGTCGCCTCGAGCGCCGCTGAGGCGCCGCTGGGGTCAACCTGCGACGGCTGAAACTGCGTGGCCGCGAAGCCATCGTTCGAGGTTCCTTCGCTCCAGTCGCCCGGCAGGCTGTCCCCGTCGAAGCGATACTCGCGCACCGCGTGCGTGTACCGCGCGACCGGCGCGAAACCGCGCGGCAGGCGGATGATCGGAGCGCGCGGCGGCGCCGTCGCATGGCTGTGCGCGAGCGTAGGGAGGAGCAGCGCCGCAGCGAGCAGCACCAGCGCGAGCGCAGGGGCCCAGCGGGCGCGCGACCGCAGACCGCCGGTCGCTCGGGCCTGCGCGCCGACGATGCGCGGAACTGGTGCGTCTGTGCTCACTCGGCCGTCCTTGGTTCGTGGGCTGTCGAGCCAGGATAGCGAGGCGCCGCGGCGCGTTCCGTCGTGTAGCTTGCGTCCAATGGCCGCCGATTGGAGCCGCGAATCGCTCCTGGTGGCGCTCGGGCGCCCCGATCGCCCCGGGGAGGCTGTCAACGCCGCGCTGGCGCTGACCTCGACGTATCGCGCCGGCGGCGAGCGTGTCTATGCCCGCGACGGCACTCCGACATGGGCCGCGCTCGAGGCTGTGATCGGGGCGCTTGAGGGTGGGGAGGCCGTCGCCTTCGCCTCGGGGATGGCGGCCAGCGCCGCGGTGCTCGAAGCGCTGCCGGCCGGCGCTCGGGTGGTCGTCTCGAAGGTCGCCTACCACGGCGTGCACGTCCTGCTCGAGGAGCGCGAGGCGGCGGGACGGCTGAGCCACGTCCGCGTCGACGCACTCGACCTCGCCGCGGTCCAGAGCGCGTGCGAGGGAGCGGCGCTGCTTTGGCTCGAGACCCCGATGAACCCGCTGATCGCCGTCGCCGACATCGCCGCCCTGAGCGCGGCCGCTCACGCCCGCGGCGCGGCGGTGCTCGTCGACAGCACGCTCGCGACGCCGCTTCGCCAGCAGCCGCTCGATCTCGGCGCCGACCTCGTGCTGCACAGCGCGACGAAGTACATCGGCGGGCACTCCGACCTGCTCCTCGGCATCGTCGCCGCCAAGGACGGGGACAGGATCGCCGCCCTGCTTCATCGCCGCCAGATCGACGGCTCCACGCCCGGAAGCCTCGAGGCGTTCCTCGCGCTGCGCGGCGTGCGCACGCTCGCCGTCCGACTCGAGCGTGCCGAGCAAAACGCCGGCGAGCTTGCGCGCCGTCTCGACGCCCATGCCGCCGTGACGCGCGTGCGCTATCCGGGGCTTGACGGCGACCCGGGGCACGACCTGGCCGCCAGGCAGATGTCGGGCTTCGGCGCGATGCTCGCCTTCGAGACGACGAGCGACGCGGCGGCGGCGGAGCGCGTCTGCGACGCCGTCGAGTTGATCACGCACGCGACGAGCCTCGGCGGTGTTGAGACGCTGCTCGAGCGCCGCGCCCGCTATCCGGCCGAGGAGGCCTCAGGTGTGCCGCCGACGCTGATTCGCCTGAGCGTCGGGATCGAGGACGTCGACGATCTCTGGCGCGACCTCGAGCGCGCACTCGCCGCGGTCTAGGCGCGTCGCCTAGGCGTCGGGCTGATCGGCGCGCGTGTCGCGCCGGCGCTTCAGCCGCAGGATCAGAGCGACCGCCGCTCCGATCAGCGGAGCGCCGATGCCAAAGCGCTTGAGCAGAGCCATCAGGGGCACGCGCTCAGGCTAGCGCCCGGCCGGACGTTCAGGCCGTGATGTCGAGCCCGAGGTTGACGCCGGAGCGCTCGCAGGCGCCGCGCAGCACCTGATGGGCGGTGATCAGCGGGCTCTCGGTCGCTTCGGCGCCGTGGCGGAAGAGCTCAGGGCGTAGCAGGTCGGCGACCAGCGCCGTGGCGCGGACGACAGCCCGAGCTTCGCGGTCGGTGAGCGCAATCACCACGCGTGCGTTCTCGCGCGGAAACCCCATCTCCGCCGCATCCCCGATCGCCCACTCGTCATGCACCGTCTCAGACTCCCAAGTCGCAGTTCCAGACGCGACCCCCGTATCGCAAGCAGGATGGCGGGTGCGCGACGCGCCATCAGGGGAAGTTCGTGCCCTGACCGGGGCAGTCGCCCGCCGGCATGTCACAACCTCGGCGCCCCGCGGTCCCTACTGTCGAAGCCAGTGAACGGATGCCCCTCGCCGCCGATGACATCGCTCGCCTCTATCGCTCGCACGCACCCGGGTTGCTGCGCTACTTCGCGCGGCGCACGTTGCAGGCCGAGGTGGCGGTCGATCTCGTGGCGGAATCCTTCGCCGCGGCCTTTGCCGACCGCGAGCATTTCCGCGGCGACGCCGACGCCGACGCGGCGGCCTGGCTCTACGGCATCGCGCGGCACCAGCTCGGCAAGTACTTCCGCCGCGGAGTCGTCGAGCGCCGAGCGCTGGCGCGCCTCGGACTGGAGCGCGAGGCGATGACCGAAGCCGACTTCGAGCGCGTCGAAGAGCTCTGCGGACTGCCCGCGCAGCGGCAGGCGATCGAGCGCGGCCTTGCCGGGATGTCCAAGCCGCAGCGCGACGCTCTGGCGCTGCGGATCGTGGAAGAGCGTTCCTACAGCGACGTCGCGCGGCTGCTCGGAATCAGCGAGCAGACCGCCCGGGCGCGCGTCAGCCGGGCGCTGCGCGCGCTGGCCAAGTCGACGGAGCGATTGGAAGGGAGGCCCGAAGTTGCAGCCTGACGGCGTTCTTCCGCCCGTCCTTGTGCGGTTCGAGGGCCAGCTGGCCGCCGCGATGCGAGTGGCCGAGTCCAGCGCCGCCGCCCAGCGCCGCCCGCGCACTTTCCTCGCCGCGATCCTCACTACAGCTGCCGCGGCGGCCGCCGTGTTGGCGTTCCTTCTCGCGACGAACGGCCCGCAGGAGACCTCGAGCGCCTCGGCGGCGCCGCTCCTTCGCGCGGCGGCCGCCGCGGCGCTCCGGGTCCCATCGCTTCTGCCACGCGCGAACCAGTTCATCTACGTGCGTGAGATCGGGCGCGTCCCAGCGGGAATGTCGACGCGCCAGGGCGTCAGCGTGACGGCCGTGGAGCAGATCGAGACGAACCGTTGGAGCAGCGTGCTGCGCGGGTCGGTCGCCCGCACGCGCGTCGTCCGCATCGCCTTCGCGTCGCGACGAGACGCCCTCCTATGGCGTGAGAACGGCGGCCAGCAACCTGGCGCCGGGCACTCCTACCGCGGTCCATCCTCACCCTGGTACATCTTCTTCGGCACCCGCCCCGGCAGAAGCGGCGAGCTCTCGCGCCGGGAGGTCCTCGCGCTGTCCGGCAACCCCCGCACGCTGCTTGAGCAAACGCTCGCCAGCACCGCTGCGGCGCGCGCGTGGCTGCTCTCGTTGCCCGGCTTCACCGGCGGCCATCCGTCGACCCGAACGAGCTACAGCTACACGTATTCCACGACGACCGGCCCACTGGCGGCCAACGACGGCTTCGCCTACTCGCTCGAGGCCTTCTCGAGCATCGAGGACGACTTCCTGCAGGTCACGCTGCCGGCCCGGGTTCGAAGCGGGCTCTACCGCGCCCTGGCGATCATCCCGGGCGTTCGCTACGCCGGCATGCGCCGCGACCTCGTGGGACGCGTCGGCGCCGAAATCACGTTCGACGACCTCCAGCACGAGGTCCGAGATGAGCTGATTTTCGACCCCGCGACCTCGGCGCTGCTTGGCGAGCGCCAGGTGACGACCCACTTCAACGTCGGCTTCCCCGCGGGGACTCCGCTCGAGGACGTCGCGTTCCTGAACGAAGCGGTGACGGACAGTCCGCGGATCCCGCGCTCCGCCCCAAAGATCCACTGACTGAGGCCGGCGGGCGCGGCCGCATCGCGACCACGCCCAACAGCCTTCACATCACTGTCAGCGTCTCGTAGACATCGACGCTTCCTCCGCCCGAGAAGATCGGGCAGCCCTTCGTCAGGTCGCTCGCCTCGCCGAGGCTTGAGGCCTCGAGAATCGAGTAGCCCGTCAGGCCGGAGCCGGCGCCGTCAGAGACGCCGCCGCTGCCGTCGATCGCCTTCGAGCCCGCGAACGGGTTGCCGGCGTCGACGAGTGAGCCGCCGAGGCCGCCGAGCCACTGGCCCCAGGCAGCCATTGCCGCCTCGCGCTCCTCATCGGTCGCGGCCATTGTTCCGCCGCGGTATGCGAGCAGGTACTTGCCCATCTGTGCATCCCTCCCGGTTTCGTTGTCACAAGAGCGGGCTCAGTCGGCGAACACGTGACCCCGCAGGTTCGACAGACAGCCCTCCCAGCCTTCGCGGTGCGCGACGCGCGACTCCTCCGTGGGGAGGCCGGCGTGCTCGAGCACCACGCGCGTTCGCTCGCCTTCGCCGAGGAACTCGACGGTGACGAGGCTGTCCTGGCCGGCGTCGGGCATCGAACCGCCAAGCCAGGCCCAGGTGTAGACGAGGCGTCGCGGCCGCTCGACGACGCGATACTCCCCGCCGACTTCGAGCACCGTTCCGCTCTCGGGATTTCGCATGCGCAGCAGATAGCCGCCGCCGACGCGCAGGTCGACGTCGCAGCCAGGCGAGTCCCAGTCCGGCGACGGCCCCCACCAGCGCTGCAGCACGACCGGATTGGTCCAGGCGTCGAAGACCTCCTCGGGGCTCGCCGCAAAAACGCGCTCGAGACGAACCGTCTCGGCCTGCGCGCTCACGAGCGCTCCCGCGCGCGGCGCTGCTCCGCGAGGTAGTCCTCGACGACGTCGAACTTGCGCTCCCAGAGGTCGCGCTGGCGCTCGACCCAGCCGCCTACGACGCCGAGCGCGTCCTCCTCGATGCGTAGCCGATGGGTGCGGCCGTCGATCACGCGAGTGATCGCGCCGGCCTCCTCGAGCACCCGCAGGTGACGGCTGATCGCGGGCTTCGAGACCTCGAAGCCCTGCGTCGCCTCTCCGACCGTAAGTTCCTCTCCGCCGGCGAGGCGCTCAAGGATGCCACGGCGGATCGGATGCGCGCAGGCGCTGAAGGCGCGATCGAGAACAAGATCATTAACCATGTGGTTAACAATAGCGCCTCGGTCAAGCCCGCGCCGGCGCGATCCTCTCCGAGACCTAGGGTCGGATGAACAGCTCCGGGTCAGGCCCCGTCCGCTGTCCGCGATCGAGCCTCTCGATCGCGTCCATCTCCTCGCCCGAGAGCTCGAACTCGAAGACGTCGATGTTCTCCTCGATGCGCTGCGGCGTCGCCGACTTGGGGATCACGACGTTGCCGAGCTGGAGGTGCCAGCGGATCACGACCTGGGCGCTCGTCTTGCCGTGGCGCGCCGCGATCTCGACGATCGCCGCTTCGTCGAGCACCGCGCCCTGCGCGAGCGGGCTCCAGGCCTCGGTGACGACCTCGAGCTCGGCGAGCTCGTGGCGAAGCCCGGGCTGCTGGAGGTAGGGGTGGAGCTCGATCTGGTTGAGCGCCGGGACCACGCCCGTCTCTGCGATCACGCGCTCGAGGTGCGGTTGGTTGAAGTTCGAGACGCCGATCGCGCGCACGTGTCCCTCCGCGGCGAGCTCGGTGAAGGCGCGCCAGGTCTCCGCGTAGCGATCGGTCGCGGGGACCGGCCAGTGGATCAGGTACAGATCGATGTAGTCGGTCTCGAGGCGGTGGAGGCTCTCGTGGAACGCCCGCTTGGCCTCTTCGTGGCCGTGGTCGTCGTTGAGCAACTTGGTCGTGATGAAGACGTCCGAGCGCGCCAGCCCGGACGCGTGTACGGCGGCTCCGACGCCCGCCTCGTTGCGATAGCCGGCGGCGGTGTCGATGTGGCGGTAGCCCGCCTCAAAGGCGCGCAGAACCGTCTCGGTCGTCTGCTCCGGCGGGACCTGGAAGGTGCCGAAGCCGAGCTGCGGAATCGAGGCGCCGCCGCGAAGCGGCACCGAGGGGACACGTTCAGAGATCGATGTGCTCATTTTCCTGTGCTCTCCGCGCAGCGCATTGAGGAAACGAGCGCGCGGGGGCGCCAAACCGCGTCGCGCCGCCCGTATTCTCACCGACGATGGCGGTCAGCGAAAGGCAGCGCGCGGAGGAGCTGCTCGAACGCGCGGAAACGCTTGTGCCGCTGCTGCGCGCAAACGCGCGCGAGGCCGAGCGCGCGGGCCGCGTCGCGCCGCAATGCCTGCAGGCGATCGCCGAGGCCGGCGTCTTCAAGATGACCGCTCCGATCGAGGCCGGCGGCTACCAGCTGCCCGTGGCGACGCAGGTCGACGTGCTGGCGGCGCTCGGCCGCGGCTGCGGCTCGACCTCCTGGGTCTGCGCCGTCTACAGCGTTGGCATCTGGCTCGCCGGCAACTTCTCAGACGAGGTTCAGGAGGAGGTCTTCGCCCAGCCCGACGTGCGCATCACCGTCGTCGGCGCACCGACCGGGCGCCTGACGCGCATCGGGGCGGGCACCTACCGGCTGAACGGCCGCTGGGCCTTCAACACCGGCTGCATCGACGGCCACTACGCGATCGCCGGGGCCTTTCGCGAAGGCGGCCCGGACGGCGACGGCGAGGACGACGCGGTGCTCGCGATCGTCCCCTACGGGCACCTCCAGCTCGCCGGCGACTGGGACGTCAGCGGCCTCGCCGCCACAGGCAGCCGCACGGTCACCGCCGACGACGTACCGCTGACCGACGACCAGCTGTGGCCGATGGCGGAGGCCAGCTCGGGCGTCAGGCGCAGCGCGCGCCACTGCGACGACCCCTACTGGCGAACGATCATCGGCCCCTTCATCACGGCCAACAGCGCCGGCACGCCGCTCGGCCTCGCCCAGGCCGCCCTCGAGCACTACCTCGATGGCCTCAACCCGCCGCGGCCGATGACGCTGACCAGCTACAGCGACCGCGGCCAGGCCCCGATCACGCATCTGCAGGTCGGCGAGGCGGCGATGGCGGTCGAGGCGGCGGCCTTCCACGCCCGCCGCTGCGCCGAGGCGGTCGACGCGCACTGCGCGTCCGGCGAGCCGTACGCGATGCTCGAGCGCGCCCGGATCCGCTCCGACGTGGGCCGCGTCACGGGCCTCGCGCGCAGCGCGGCGCACCTGCTCTGGCAGGGCAGCGGCGCGAGCGCGATCAGCCGCGAGCACCCGATCCAGCGGATTGTCCGCGACATCGACGCCCTCGCCCAGCACGCCGTGATGAACCCCGACACCAACATCGAGCTCTACGGCCGCGTCCTCTGCGGCCTCGAGCCGCACACGGAGGCCCTCTAGCCAATGCCCGAAGCAATCACCACCCAAGGCGGCGTCGAGCGACTCGCGATCGGTGACGGCGAGATCGCGATCCTAAGCGGCGGCGAGGGCCCGCCGCTGCTGTTTCTGCACGGCGGCGGCGGCGCTGGCGAGTGGCAGGCGGCGCACGCGCTGCTCGCCGCCTCGCACCGCGTGATCGCGCCCGACCACCCGGGCTTCGGCGAGTCGGACGAGCTGCCCGAGGTCGAGGGCGTCGACGACCTCGTCTACCACTACCTCGAGGTCATGGACCGCCTCGGCCTCGAGCGCCCGGCGATCGTCGGGCACTCCTTCGGCGGCTGGCTCGCCGCCGAGATCGCCGTCCACTCTCCGGAGCGCGTCGGGGCGCTGGTGCTGCTCAGCCCCGTCGGCCTGCGAATCCCCGAGCACCCGATCACCGACGTCTTCTTCGTGCCGCCGCCCGAGATCCCCGCGATGATCTTCCACGACCCCTCGAAGCTGCCGGCGCCCGACGGACCGCCCGACCCCGACGTGCTGCTCGCGATCTACCGAGACTCGACCGCGCTGGCCCGCTACACCTGGAGCCCCTTCATGGCCAACCCGAAGCTCGAGCGGCGGCTGCACCGCGTCAAGGCCCCGACGCTTGTCGTCTGGGCCGAAAGCGACCGGGTGGTTCCGCGCGAGCACGCCGAGCGCTACGCGCAGCTCATCCCCGGTGCGCGCCTGCAGACGATCCCCGAGTGCGGTCACGCGCTTCACCTCGAACTTCCCGACGAGGTCGCCGCGATGGTCGGCGCGTTCCTCGCTGACTCCGCGGCGGTGGCGCGATGAAGTTCACCTACTTCCACCTGATGCCCTACGCCGGCCTGCCCGACGACTTCGAGAAGCGCTTCTCCTCGCCGTCGCTGACCTATCCGAACGGCTTCTTCGACCCCCAGCTCGGCGTCGAGCTCTACCACCGCTACCTCGACGAGCTCGAGTACGCCGACGAGCTCGGCTTCGACGGGATCGCCGTCAACGAGCACCACCAGAGCGCCTACGGCCTGATGCCCTCGCCAAACCTCATGGCCGCGGCGCTCGCGCGCCGCACGAGCAACGCCCGCCTGATGGTGCTCGGCAACGCGATCGGGATCCGCGGCAACCCGCTGCGTGTCGCCGAGGAGATCGCGATGCTCGACCACCTAAGCCGCGGCCGCGTCGTGTCGGGCTTCGTGCGCGGGATCGGCTGGGAGTACTTCGCCCACAGCGTCAACCCGACGCGCTCGCGGGCGCGCTTCGAGGAGGCCCACGATCTGATCATCAAGGCCTGGACGACGCGCGAGCCCTTCCAGTGGGTGAGCCCCAACTACGAGTTCCGCTACGTCAACGTCTGGCCGCGCCCCCTCCAGCAGCCCCACCCGCCCATCTATATCCCCGGGGCGGGCTCGACGGAGACGATGCGCTGGGTCGCCCAGCACCAGTACAGCTACATGTCCGTCTACGCCCCTTCGACCCTGACCAAGCGCTGGTTCGACGGCTACCGGACCGCCTCCGAGGAGGCCGGCATCGATCCCGACCCCGAGAAGATCGTCTTCTCGGTCCCGCTGTATGTCGCCGAGACCGACGAGCTCGCGCACGCGCAGGCGCGCGGCCCCGTCGAGTGGCTCTTTCACAAAGGCCTCAAGCAGGGCTTCGAGATCATCTTCCCGCCGGGTTACATGACGCCCGGCTCGATGCGCGGGATGCTCTCGAGCGGCTTCGCGGGCTTCGAGAACATGACCTACGAGGACCTGCTGCGCGAGCACATCGTGATCGCCGGCAGCCCCGACACGGTCGGCGAGACGCTCGAGCGGCTGCGCGACCAACTCGGCTTCGGCGCGATGAACGTGCTGATGTGCATCGGCGACATGCCCCACGAGCACGTCATCTCGAGCATGGACCTGTTCGCCGCCAAGGTCATGCCCGCGCTGCGGTGAGCGGCGCGAACAGGGCGCAGCTCGACGCGCTCGACAGCCTGCTCGAGCGACTGCGGGCGAGCAACGCCTTCCAGCGCGCGCGCCTCCCCGACGCGCCGGTCAAGACCGCGGCCGACCTCGCCGCGCTGCCCTTCACCGTCAAGGACGAGCTCCTCGCCGACCAGGCCGCGACGCCGCCCTACGGGACGAACCTGACCTTCGAGCTCGAGCGCTACACGCACCTTCACCTCACCAGCGGCACGGTCGGGGAGCAGCTGCGTGTCCTTCAGACCGCCGAGGACTGGGCCGTCAGCGGCCGCTGCTTCGCGCTCGTGCTGTCGGCCGCCGGGATCACGTCCTCCGATCGCGTCGCGCTGCCGTTCCCGTTCGGCGCCTACCTGCAGTTCTGGGCGGCGGCGGCGGGGGTCGAGCAGATCGGCGCGCTGGCCCTGCCGCTCGGCGGTCTCGACGGCCGCGAGCGGCTGCGCGCGATCGCCGAGTTCGAGGCGACCGCGATCGTCTGCACGCCGACCTACGCGCTCGGCCTGATCGACGTCGCCCAGGAGTGGGGCCTGCAGGAGGCGTTCGCCTCCGTGCGCGCGGTGATCTGCCAGGGCGAGCCGGGCGCCTCGATCCCCGCCGCGCGTCAGCGGATCGAGGACGCCTGGGGGGCGCGGGTCTTCGACCACGCCGGCTCGACCGAGGTCGGGGTCTTCTCCTACCCGTGCGCGCAGGGCGGCGGGCTACACATCAACGAGCGCGACTTCATCTGCGAGATCCTCGATCCGCGCAGTGGCGAGAAGGTCGGCGCAGGCGCTCAGGGCGAGCTCGTCATGACCGCCCTCTCGCGCAGCGGCTTCCCGGCGATCCGCTTTCGAAGCGGCGACGTCGCGCTGCTCGGCGAGGCCTGCCCGGGCGGGCACTCAGACGTCTGGCTGCCGGGCGGCATCGTCGGCCGCACCGACGACATGGTCGTGATCCGCGGCATGAACGTCTTCCCGTCGGCGA
>DATGHN010000278.1:0-6861 GCA_035308005.1 Solirubrobacteraceae bacterium | reverse complement strand
ATGGCGTGGCGTTCGGCCCGGTCGTCATCAAGCCGACCAGTCGCGGCTTCGTGCGGCTGCGCACACCGCGCCCGGATTCAAAGCCCGTCGTGTTGTGCAACTTCCTGACGACCGAGGAGGACCGCGCGAGCATGCTCGCCGGTGCGCGCATCGCGCTCGAGGTGGCCGCCCAGCCGGCGCTCGCCGCCGTGATCCGAGAGCCCTACAGCGCTCCGGCGTCGGACTCCGACGCGGACATCATGGCCTGGGCACGCCGCGCTAGCCAGACCGTCTATCACCCGACCTCGACCTGCTCGATCGGAACGGTCGTCGACAACTCGCTGCGCGTGCAGGGAACGCAGGCGCTGCGCGTCGCGGACGCCTCGGTGATGCCGACGATCACGCGTGGTAACACCCACGCGGCGACGATCATGATCGCCGAGAAGGCCGCCGAGCTGATCCGGGAAGCCGCCTGACATGGAGGGCCACCCGCAGGGCGAGATCCTCTGGATGCCGCCGGAGACCGTCGACGAGAGGACCGTGGTCGGACGCTACCTGCGCTTCATGCGCGAGCGACACGGCCTCGAGTTCAGCGACTACTGGGATCTGCACCGCTGGTCGATCGGCGACCTCGAGGGTTTCTGGGCCTCGATCTGGGAGTTCTTCGCGATCAAGGCCTCGACGCCGTATGAGCAGGTCCTCACCACGCACAAGATGCCCGGCGCGAAGTGGTTCACCGGATCCCACCTCAACTACGCCGAGCACATGCTCGGCACCGAGGAGGACTCACAGACCATCGCGGTGATCGGCAACTCGCAGTCGCGCGCCCTGCTCGAGCTCACCTTCGGTGATCTGCGCGAGCAGGTCGCGGCGGCGCGAACGGGGCTTCTGGCGCTTGGCGTGCAGGCCGGGGACCGCGTTGTCGGCTACATACCGAACATCCCCGAGACCCTCGTTGCGTTCCTTGCAACGACGAGCATCGGTGCGATCTGGGCCACGTGTCCGCCCGAGTTCGGCCCGCGCAGCACGATCGATCGCTTCGCGATGCTCGACCCGAAGGTCCTCTTCGCCGTGTCCGGCTACCGCTATGGCGAGAAGGACATCGACCGCCGCGCCGAGGTCGCTGAGCTCCGCGCTGCCGTGCCCAGCCTCGAGCACGTCGTCCACGTGCCATACCGCGGCGGTGAGAACGACGCGCTGCCGGACACCGTGCCGTGGGAGCGGCTGCTCGCCGAGCGTGGGCCATTGGAGTTCGCGCAGGTTCCCTTCGATCATCCGCTTTGGGTGCTGTTCTCGTCCGGCACCACGGGCCTGCCGAAGGCGATCGTCCACGGCCACGGCGGGATCACCGTCGAGACCCACAAGAACCACGGAATCAGCTGGGACCTCCAGCCCGGCGGGCGTCTGATGTGGTTCACGACGACCGCCTGGATGATGTGGAACGCGCTCGCCGGGGCGCTGATGTGCCGCGCGTCGATCGTGATGCTGGACGGGAACCCGCAGTTCCCCGACATCGCCGAGCAGTGGCGACTCGCCGAGCAGCTGCGCCCGACGATGATGGGTGCCAGCCCGGCTTTCATAATGGCCTGCCGCAAAGCGGGCATGAACCTGCGCGACTTCGACCTCTCCTCACTTCGCCAGCTCGCTGTCGCGGGGTCGCCGCTTCCGCCCGAGGGCTTCGACTGGATCTACCAGCAGCTCGGCTCCGAGGTCTATCTGAGCTGCGGCAGCGGGGGCACGGACCTCTGCACCGGGATCGTGCAGGGCAACCTGATGCTGCCCGTCTATCGCGGCGAGATGTCAGGCGCGGAACTCGGCGTCGACGTCGCCGCCTTCAACCCCCGCGGTGAGCCGGTGATCGACGAGCTCGGCGAGCTCGTGATCCGCCAGCCGATGCCCTCGATGCCGGTGAAGTTCTGGAACGACCCCGACGGCAGCCGTCTGCGCGCGGCCTATTTCGAGGAGTTCCCAGGCGTTTGGCGCCACGGCGATTGGATCTCCTTCAGCGCGCGCGGCAGCTCGATCATCACGGGACGCTCCGACGCGACGCTCAACCGCGGCGGCGTGCGCCTGGGCACGGGCGAGTTCTATCCGGTCGTCGAGGACATGCCCGAGGTCCAGGACAGCCTTGTCGTTCATCTTGAGGACAACGGCGGCGGGCCCGGCGAACTGATCCTCTTCGTCGTTCCCGCCGAGGGCGTGGCGTTCGATGACGATCTGCGCAAGCGGATCGGCCTGCAGCTACGCGCAGCCCTCTCGCCGCGCCACGTCCCGGACACGATCGCCGCGGTGCCCGCGATCCCGCGCACGCTGACCTCGAAGAAGCTCGAGTTACCCGTCAAGCGGATTCTGCTCGGAGCGACGGCCGCCGAGGTGGCCAGTCGCGACGCGCTCGCAGATCCCGGCGCGCTAGACGCCTTCGTCGACTTCGCCGCAGCCCGGACGTGACTCCACCACCAGGCTCCGAAGCGGCTAGCATCCCTACCCAATCGGCGGGGGCGGCTTTGTCGGAGGCGAGGGCAGCCCGGTGATCGAAGAGGCGTCAGTGAAGTCTGTTGGGCTGGAACCCGAGCGCTGGCGGTTGCGCACAGCGCTTGACTCGCACGCGCTCGAAGAGTGGACCGACATCCTCTCGCGCACGCACGTTCAGTTCGACGTCTGCTCGACGCGCCGCACCCCGAGCACCTTCTACGGGGCGGTGACGCGCCAGCGCTTCGGCGACCTGGCGCTCGTTGACTGCGGCTGCTCGCCGTTTCTGGGGCGCAGCCGCTCGACCATGTACGCCTCGAGCCGTCCGGCCGCGATCTTCGGACTGCAGTTCGTGCGCAGGGGCGTCGAGCAGATCCGCGAGCGCTCCCGCGAGCTGAGCCTGCGCGCTGGCGACGTGGTCCTGTGGGACGGTCTGATGCCCGTCGAGATCGAGGTCGTCGAGCCGTTCGTGAAGCGCACGGTGATCTTCCCCCGCGAGCGCGTGCTCGCGGTCTGTCCGCGCCTCGACGACGTCCGCACGCTGCCGCCGCTTGCCGGAAACGCGTCGGTGCGCCTGCTCGTCCGATACCTCGACTCACTCGCGCTCGAGCTCGGATCGCTTGATGAGCCCGGCCGCGTCGCCGCGGCCGATGCGGCGCTCGAGCTGTTGCGGGCAGCCGTCGCACCGAATGTTCCCTCGAGTCGCGCGGCGCGGCGCGCGGCGATGTGCGGGGAGGTCCGCCGCTATATCCGCGATCACCTCCAGGACGCCTCGCTCGGCCCCGACTCGATCGCCGTCGCGCACGCGATGTCGGTGCGCGCGCTTCACTCGCTTTTCGAGGACTCAGACGATTCGATCTGCGGTCTGATCCGCCACGAGCGCCTCGCACGCTGCCGCTCGGATCTCGAACTCGCCAACGGCGACTCGGTCACCGAGATCGCCTTCCGCTGGGGCTTCCACGACGCCGCGCACTTCGCACGCGTCTTCAAAGCTCATTACGACCAGACCCCCAGCGACGTTCGCCGCGAGGCTCTCGCTCGGCGCGCCGAGACGGCGCAGCTGGTCGCAGCGACGTAGGGCACTCCGGGCTGCGTCCCCGTCGGGCTTACGCGGGCAGAGCCGCTCGCCTAGACCTGGTCGCGGAGGCGGCCGATCAGATGGTCGAGAACCTCGATCGCCCGTCCGAGCACCGCCACGTCGCTGTCCGGGAGGCTTGCCATCTCCTCGTGCAGGAGCGCCCGATACTCGCGCCGCAGCTGGAGCCACACCGTCCGCCCCTCGTCGGTCAGGGCGACAAGCACGACACGGCCGTCCAGGGCATCTGACGCTCGGCGGACCCATCCCCTTGCCGCCATCCGGTTGACCAGGACGGTGATCGCCGGCTGCGTCACGCCCTCGCGCGCCGCTAGGACCGTGATCCGGCGTGGTTCCTCGGCCAGGGCCCACAACACGCCCGCCTCGGTGCGCGACACGCGAATGCTCGACTGGGCCAGGAACAGCCGCGAAAGCGTCGCGGCGCGCAGCGGCAGTCCTTCGGCTATCTCGTCGATCTGGCTGCTGCGTCCTCCGGCTGCTGACGCCAGATGCATCACTTGATTATATTACCTTCTGATATGGCTTTGCGCCAGAGCCAGACGACCGCGCACCGCCCGTCAGGGGGGTCGCGCTGATGCGCCAGGGGCGGCTCGCCGGTCGCTACCCCGCGGCGGCGGCGATGGTGATGTGCGCCCTGATTCCCTACCTCGCGCTGTCCGCGGCGCTCGGGCCGGTCACGCCGATCATCGCCCACCAGCTCCACATGAGCCTCCAGACGATGAGCCTGAGCTCGGGCATGGGCAATGCCGCCTACGCCGCCGGGACGGTTCTCGCGGTCCAGTTCACGCAGCTCTTTCCGCAGCGGCGGATGCTGGTGATCTACGTCGTGCTGCTGGTGATCGGATCCCTGCTCGCCGCCGCGGCGCAGAACGCCGGCATGTTCATCGCCGGCCACGTCCTGCAGGGCCTCTGCACGAGCCTCCTGCTGATCGCCGCCGTGCCGCCGCTCGCGCTCGGATTCGGTGTCGCGAAGCTGCGCGCGACCGCCGTGATCATGAGCATGTGCATCTTCGGCGCTGTCGCCCTCGGGCCGACGATCGGCGGCCTGCAGGCCCAGGCGCATGCCTGGCGGCCGCTGTTCTGGGCGATCGCCGGCATCTCGGGAATCGCCCTCGTCCTCTCGCTCTTGACCTTCGAGGACACTCCGCCTGCCAACCGGAACGCGCCACGCGACCCCGTAGCGATCGGCCTCGCGATCGCCGGGCCGGTGGCGGCCTTCTTCGGCGCATCGGAGCTACTCACGCACCGCTTCCTGGACGCCGTCGCGTTCGGCCCGCTGATCGGCGGCGTGGCGCTGATCGTCTTGCTGGTCGTCAACCAGGCTCGCAAGGCGCGGCCGCTGCTGACGATCCGCGACATGCTCTCGAGCACGATCCCCGTCGCCGGAATCGTGATCGCGCTGTTTGCTGCCGCTGCCTCGGTATCGGCGACTGCGCTGACAGCGGAGCTCCTGGCGTCGCGGGACGGGCCGCTACACATCGGGCTGCTGTATCTGCCCGAGCTGGCCGGCGCCGTGCTGACCGCATTCGCCCTCGGCGAAACGCTGACGCGGCGCGAGATGCAGTACCTCCCGCTGGTCGGCATGGCCTTCCTGGCGGCGGGGATCGGGGTGTTCCTGCTGAAGCTTCCGTCGAGCGACGCGACGACCCTGATCGGCGCCGGCCTGACGGGAATCGGACTCGGGGCGACGGTCGCGCCGGCGCTGTTCGCCGCCGGATTCTCCCTTCCCGCGCTCGACCTGCAACGGGTGTTCGCGATCGTCGAGCTGCTGCGCGCGGTCGCGGCTTTCATGATCGCTCCCGTTTTCGCCCACCTCGCGGCGACCGTCGGCGGCCACCTCAGCGCCGGTACGAGCGTCGCGCTCTGGATCGGCCTCGCACTCGCCGTCGGCGGAGCGGTGATCGCCGTCGCGCTCTACGTCGTCGGCGGGGCGCGGCCCGAAGACCCGGATCTCGAGGGCTTCCTGCGCGGTG
The DNA here is from genome assembly GCA_035308005.1 of Solirubrobacteraceae bacterium. GTDB lineage: Bacteria > Actinomycetota > Thermoleophilia > Solirubrobacterales > Solirubrobacteraceae > Palsa-513. The sequence goes on along the minus strand of DATGHN010000278.1, from coordinate 1,344 downwards.
AAGGGCCGGCGTGGCCGTCGCCGCCGCTGCTTGCCAAGCTGCGTAACCTGCCGGCACTCGCCGAGGAGGGGGCATCCTGATGGCCGCAAGAAGCGATTCGCGCCTCGCCGTTTTCGCCTACGACGGCACCGAGCTCGCCGCGCATGCGATCGAGGAGGCCGGCCGCCTGCTCGACACAACGGCCGAGGCGCTCGTGGTCACCGTCTGGCAGCCGTTCGAGGTCGGCTTCACGCCGGTCGGCGCCGAGTCCTTCGACGCCGCGGAGATCGCCGATGTCCGCGGAGCCGCCGAGCGGACCGCGGCCGAAGGGGCGTCGCGAGCCAAGGACGCCGGCTTCAAAGCCAGCGCTGTCGCGGTCGAGGCTGCGCCGACCTGGAAGGGACTGGTCGAGGTCGCTGACGAGCGTGGCGCGAGCATCATCGTCATGGGCTCGCACAGCCGAAGCGGTCTTACCGGCGTCCTGCTCGGCAGCGTCGCGTCGTCCGTCGCCTCACACTGGTCGCGGTCGGTGCTGATCGTTCACCGCCCAGACTGACTGCGCGTCGTCTAGGGCGCGAGCAGGATCTTCAGGTTCGCGTTGCCTGGTGAGGTGAGCGTGCGAAAGCACTCCTCGGCGTCCTCCAGCGGCGCGACCGCCGTGACGATCGCCTCGACCGGAATCGCGCCGCGGGCGAGCATCTCGATCGCCGCGGCGAAGTCCGCACGCGTGTAGGTGAGGATTCCGCGCAACGTCGCCTCCTTGAAGAGGATCGGCGGGACCGGCAGCTCGAGCGGCTCAAGCGACACGCCGACGAGCATCACCCGCCCGACCGGCGCCACGAGCTCGAAGGCAAGCCGCGCGGCGGCCGGCGTCCCGGCGCACTCGAAGACCACCGCGGGCGCGCCCGCGCTGCCAGCATCCTCCGGTGAGACAGCGCGAAAACCGAGCGAGGCGGCGAGCGCTCGCCGCGCCGGGTTGCGCGAGAGCACCGTCACGTCATCGTGGCCGCTATCGCGGAGGACGAGCGCCGTGAGAATCCCGATCGGGCCGGCGCCGATGATCGCGGCGGACCGACCCTCGCGAAGGCCCGACTGGGCGACGGCGCGCACAGCGACGGCGAGCGGCTCGGTCAGCGCGCCGGCGCGGTCGTCGACCGCCCCTGGCAGCGCGAACAGCATCCGCTCATCGACGATGATCTGCTCGGCGTAGCCGCCCGGGCGCCCGCTGCCGAGCCCGACGCCCCGCGCGACGGCCTGCGGGCAGACCTGCTCCTCGCCCGCGAGGCAGAGCTCGCACTCGCCGCACTGGGCGAACGGAAGCACCGTGACGCGCGCATCGAGCTGCCAGCGTTCGCCGAGGCGGTC
>DATGHN010000277.1:0-7091 GCA_035308005.1 Solirubrobacteraceae bacterium | reverse complement strand
CGAAGCGGTCGTCGTCGCGGTAGAGCGTCCGCAGCTTCGACGGCCACGGGCGCTTCAGCACGAGCAGACCCTGCTCGCCATCGACCGGCTCGCCCTTGTCGTTCACCACGTCGGCCTTGATGCCCGGGAACGGGGTCGTCGCCGAACCAGGCTTGGTCGCCGTGATCCCCGGCAGCGGCGTGATCATGATCGCGCCAGTCTCCGTCTGCCACCACGTGTCGACGACCGGGCAGCGCTCGCCGCCGATCACCTTGTGGTACCAGAGCCACGCCTTGGGGTTGATCGGCTCACCGACCGAGCCCAACAGCCGCAGCGAGCTCAGATCGAAGGCCTGCGGGTGCTTGACGCCCCACTTGATGCAGGTGCGGATCGCCGTCGGCGCGGTGTAGAAGATCGTCACGCCGTAGCGCTGGATCAGCTCCCACCAGATCCCGCGGTGCGGGTAGTCCGGCGCCCCCTCGTACATGACGCACGTGGCGCCGTTGGCGAGCGGTCCGTAGACGATGTAGGAGTGGCCGGTGACCCAGCCGACGTCGGCCGCACACCAGTAGACGTCCTCATCGGGATGCAGGTCGAACACATAGCGGTGCGTCGCGCTGACGCCGGTCAGGTATCCACCGGTCGTGTGGAGGATGCCCTTCGGCTTGGCCGTCGAGCCGCTGGTGTAGAGGATGTAGAGCGGGTCCTCGGCATCCATCGGCTCCGCGGGACAGTGCTCGTCCGCCCCCTCCATGATCTCGTGGAACCAGACGTCGCGCCCCTCCTTCATCGCGCACTCGGTCCCCTTGGACTGCACGACGATGATGTGCTCGAGCGCGGGAAGGTCCGTCATCACGGCGTCGACGCCCTGCTTGACGGCCGCGATGTTGCCCTTGCGCGACGCGCCGTCGACGGTGATCAGGGCCTTTGCGTCTGAGAACTCCATGCGCTCGCGGACGGCCTCCGGCGCGAAGCCTCCGAAGACGACGTTGTGCGGCGCGCCGATGCGCGCGCAGGCGAGCATCGACACCACGACTTCGGGAATCATCGGCAAGTAGATCCCGACGACGTCCCCCTTGCCTATGCCAAGACCCTTGAGCGCGTTTGCGAAGCGCTCGACGTCGGCGAGCAAGCCGGCATAGGTGATCTCGCGCTCCTCCCCCTCCTCGCCGCGCCAGTGAAACGCAACGCGGTCGCCGCGCCCTGCCTCGACGTGCCGATCGAGGCAGTTGTGTGAGACGTTCAGCTGGCCGCCGACGAACCACTTGTAGAAGGGCGGGTTCGAATCGTCGAGGACCGTGTCCCATTTGCGAGCCCAGTCGAGCTGCTCGGCCTGCTTGACCCACCAGCCCTGCCAGTCGGCTTCGGCTTCCTCGTAGACGGCCGGATCGCTCAGGAGGGCGTGCTCGCGAAACGCAGCGGGCGGATCGAAGGTCTTGACGTCCAGCAGCGAGGCGAGCTCACGCTCGAGCCCGAGCTCATCCGTGTCCAACCCCGTGTGTTCGGTCGTCATCTGCTCTCACCTCTTTGTGATTTGGGAACGCCCCCGGGGTGTCGCGAGGACACGCGACACCCCGTGGTGCGTTGTCCTCGCGCCCTACTTATTGAGCGGGAAGAGCGGTGCGACCGTCTTCCCGAAGGTGCTGTTGATGACCTGCGCGAATGAGGCATACCACGCGGCCGCGGCGGTGGCCAGGCCGATGTAGCCGCCCCAGTGGCTGGTCGTCATGTTGCCGCTGTCCGCTCCGATCGCAAGCAGCACGAACGTGATCGTCAGCAGCACGAACACGGTCAGCACGGCGAGGTTCGTCTTCAGCGCGGCAAGCGTCATGTAGAAGGTGAAAATCGCCCATGCCCACAGGTACAGACCGACGGCATGCCCGGCGTGAGCCGGCACCAGACTGCCCGCGTTGAACATGATCAGGATGAAGTAGGAGATCCAGAAGGCACCGAACGAGCTGAATGCGACCGCACCGAAGGTGTTGCCGGCGCGGAACTCCCACATCCCGGCGAGCAGCTGCGCGAGTCCGCCGTAGGCGAGCGCGAGACCCAGGACCACGGGGAGGTCGGTGCCGCTGACAATGTTGCCGTTGATCATCGACAGCACGAAGGTGGTCATCGCGAACCCGGCCAGGCCCAGCGGGGCTGGATTCGCAGGCGACCATCCCGCGCTGGGCGCGCTGGGGGGCGGCGCACTCGGGGTAACTGAACCTTCCAAAGTACCCTCCTCTGTTCCCGCCGCGTGACCCGCAGGTCGCGCGGCACCATGTTGCTTGTAGTCGAGCCCGCGGGTTCCCTCGACCTCGGGTTCGCTCAATAGACGTGGTTAAACGTGCACGTTGTGCTCATTCGCACGCAACGTGAATCGACCGGTGGCTCCAGAGCGCGACAAACGGCGTGTTTGACGCGACGAACGGTTGCCTTTGGTCGCACGCTGGCTATCGCTGCGCAGCGCAACTATCCTGGGCGACGAGGTGCAGGTTGTTCTCGGAGTCCTCGTGGGCTGGGCGGGCGCGGCGTCTCTGTATGCGGCCGCGCGGCTGCTGCGTCGCCCGCGCGTGATCTCAAGCGAGGGAGACGCGATGCAGTCGGCGCTCCACGCGGCGACGATGATGCTCCCCGACCTGCGCCGCGGACTCTCCGAGGAGACCGCGGCCCGCGCAGCACCGCGGCTGCTGACGCTGACCGAGGCGGCGGCGGTCGCGCTCGCCGATCGCGAGCTCGTCCTCGCGTGGGACGGCGCCGGCGCCGATCACCATTCGCGCGGGCATCCGCTCGCGGAGCTGGTCGGCGCGGGGCGCGATGACCGCGTGCACGTCGAGTCGTCGATCGCCTGCGAGGAGCCGGGCTGTCCGCTCGGCGCGGCGATCGTCGCGCCGCTCGTCGTCGGCGGCGCGCGCGCCGGCACGCTTGTCGCGATGTTCGCTCGCAACCGGCGGCTGACCCCTGAGGACACGCGCACCGTCCAGGAAACGGCCAGCCTCGTCTCTGCGCAGATCGAGCTCTCCGAGCTCGAGGCTCAGGGCGAGCGCCTGGCTCAGGCCGAGCTGCGGGCGCTGCGGGCGCAGATCTCGCCGCACTTCATCTACAACGCCCTGGCGGCCGTTGCCGCGCACATCCACTCCTCACCCGAGGAGGCACGCGAGTTGCTAAGCGACTTCGCCGAGTTCACGCGCTATGCCTTCCGCGGCGAGCATCCCTACGTGACGCTCGCCGACGAGCTCCACTACGTGGAGCGCTACCTGCGGCTCGAGCGCGCGCGCTTCGGCGATTCACTCGACGTGCGGATCGAGGTCGCGCCCGAGGTGCTCCAGGTGGTCGTGCCCGTCCTGTCACTGCAGCCGCTCGTCGAGAACGCCGTGCGCCACGGCGTTGAGCGCCGCGGGCACGGGCGGATCGCGATCATCGGCCGCGACGCCGGGACGGACGTCGTCCTGCGCGTCCGCGACGACGGGGTGGGAATCGCACCGGAGCGCGCGGCGCGCGTTCTCGCCGGCGAGGGTGGCGGCATCGGGCTCGCCAACGTCCAGGCGCGGCTGCAGACAAGCTTCGGGAGCGACTACGGCCTCGAGATCGAGCCTCGCCACAGCGGCGGCACGACCGTCACGATGACGCTCCCCAAGTTCCGCGCCGGAGTCCGCGCCGCATGAGCTCGTCCCGGGCGCTCTCGGTGCTGGCGGTCGACGACGAACGCCCGGCGCTCGCCGACCTCGCTCGGCTGCTGCGCGGTCACGCTCAGGTCGAGGAGGTGACGTGCGCGCACAGCGGCAGCGAGGCGCTGCGCCGTCTCGGCGAACGCCAGTTCGATGCGCTGTTCCTCGACGTCCGCATGCCCGAACTCAGCGGGCTGGAGCTCGCCGGCGTCCTAGATCGCTTCGCGAATCCGCCGGCCGTGGTGTTCGTGAGCGCCTACGAGGACGGCGCGGTGCGCGCTTTCGAGGTGCACGCGCTCGACTTTCTGATGAAGCCGGTCAGCCGCAAGCGAATCGGCGAGGCCGTCCTGCGCGTCGCCGAGGCCACGGCCGAGCGTCACGCCGGCGGGCCTTCGCTGGCGACAGCCGACGCGAGCGAGCCGCGCGAGGATCACGATCGCGGCGCGTTCGTGGCGGTCTCGCGCGGCCAGGGCGAGGGCACGCGGATCATCTCGCTCCCGGCGATCCTCTACGTCCAGGCGCACGGCGATTACGTGCGGCTGGTGACAGACGAGGGGCGCTTCCTGCAGCGCGAGACGCTCACGGAGGTCGAGCGGCGCTGGACGCCGCACGGGTTCCACCGGGTCCATCGCGCGTACGTCGTCAACCTGCGGCGGGCCGTCGAGGTGCGCCCGGACCACGGTGGGACGGCCAACATCGTGCTCGCCGACGGCACCACGCTGCCGGTCGCTCGCCGCCACGTCGCGGATCTGCGCCGGCGCCTGCGGATGTAGGTGGCGCAGGTGACGCCCGAGCCAGCGCCCGACAGCCGTACCCCGCGCGACGAACTCGCCGACACGACGGCGCACGGCCTGCTCTACCTGGGCCGCCTTCGCCAGCGGCAACTGACGCTCTCGATCCTCGCGCTCGTCGCCTTCGGGGCGCTCGTCGGGGTGCTGCCGCTCGCGATCGACCTGCTGCCGCAGCTGCGCCACATCCACCTGCTCGGCGTCCCGGTAGCGATCTGGCTGGTGGTCGTGCCTGCTTCGCCCGTCTTTCTCGCGCTCGCGATCCTCTACACCCGGCGTGCCGACACCCTCGACGAGGACTTCCGCGAGCTCGTGAGACGGCGTTGATCGCGATTCTCGCGGTCGCCGGCGTAACGCTCGGCACCCTCGGCCTGGGAACGCTGGGCATCCGCCTGGCCCGGACGACGTCGGACCTGCTGGTCGCCTCGCGCGCGGTGACGCCGTGGTGGAACGCGGCGGCGATCTCCGGTGAGTACCTCTCGGCGGCGAGCTTCCTCGGCATCGCCGGCCTCGAGATGCAGAACGGCACGACGGCGCTTTGGCAGTCGCTCGGCTTCACAGCCGGCTACCTCGCGCTGCTCCTCTTCGTCGCCGCGCCGCTGCGGCGGTTTGGCTCCTACACGATCCCCGACTTCGCGGAGGCGCGTCTGCGCAGCGCCCGGTTGCGCGCGCTGGTCTCGGTCGGTGTGCTGCTGATCGCCGGCTTCTACCTGGTGCCGCAGCTCAAGGGCGCCGGACTCACGCTCGGCGTCGTCACCGGTGCGCCGTACTTCGTCGGCGTGCTCGCGGTCGGGCTCGTCGTGGCGATCAACGTGGCACTCGGCGGCATGCGCGGGATCACCTACGTCCAGGCGTTCCAGTTCTGGCTCAAGGTGTTCGCGATCGCCGTGCCGGCCTGCCTGCTGCTGATCCACCTCGGCGGCCTGCCGGCGCGCGCGGCGCTGTTCGGCGACCGCCTGCCGAGCGCCGGCCCGCACGGACTGGTGGTTCACCTCGGCGCACCGCAGCCCGTGACATTCCCGGCATCGACGCCCTACGCGATCACGCCGCTTCGAGGCGGTGCCGCGCACGCCTTTCGCGCGGCCGCCGGCGCGCGCGTGACGCTGCCGGCGGGTGAACTGCGCCTCCCACCCGGCGCCGCCGTCCCGGTCGCGAGCGGAACCCAGGCGCTGCGCGGCAGCGAGTGGGCGACGCCGGTCGGCGGCTCGGGCCAGCGCTCGCCGATCTTCGTCTACTCGCTGCTGATAGCTACGTTCCTCGGGACGATGGGCCTGCCGCACATCCTCGTCCGCTTCTACACCAATCCAGATGGGCCGGCCGCGAGGCGCACGACCGTCCGCGTGCTCGGCCTACTCGGTCTCTTCTATCTGTTCCCTGGCATCTACGGCGCGCTCGGCCGGGCCCTGACGCCTCAGCTCTACACAACCGGCTCAACCGACACCGTCGTCCTGCGCCTGCCGCAGGCCGCGTGGCCAGGCACGGTCGGAAACGTGCTCGGGGCGGTCACCGCCGCGGGCGCCTTCGCCGCGTTTTTGTCGACCTCCTCGGGTCTGCTCGTATCGATCTCGGGGACGATCTCCCACGACGTCTGGCCGCGCCTCGCGCGGGGCACCGCCAATACGAGCGCGATCCGACGGCGCCGCTTTCGAACCGCCGCGGCGCTGGGGATGGTCGCGCCGATCGTCGTCGCGTTCTTCGCTCAGGCGATCGACATCAGCGTGCTCGTGGGATGGGCCTTCGCGCTGGCGGCCAGCACCTTCTGCCCATTGTTCCTACTCGGGATCTGGTGGCCCGGACTGACCGCCAGAGGCGCCGCTGTCGGGATCGTCGCGGGCGGCCTCGTGGCAAGCATCGGCATCGTCGTCGGGCTCGCGCTGCGGGAGCCGAACGGAATCGTGGGCGCCCTGCTCGCCCAGCCGGCGCTCGTCTCCGTCCCGATCGCGTTCGTGGCGATGATCGCGGTCTCGCTGCGCTCGAAGGAGCGCGTCGTCGCCGACGCCGAGATGCTCGCGCTTCACGCCCCCGAGGGCCTCGACCTCCCCGACCTCGGCGTGCGCGACCCGTTCGCGCTCGAGCCGCGCGCGGGGTAGCACGCGTTCAGCGGCGCGGGAGAACGTCGCGAGCGCTCAGCGGCGGCGCTTGCGCTTCTTCGACGCCGACGGCGACGGCCCCCGCGGCGCGGCCGGCGCGGGTACCGGCGGAGCCGGCTCGCGACGGCGCGCGACGGCGCCGCCACCACCGCCGAACAGTCCGCCGCCGCGCTGGCGCTGCTGGCGCGCAGTCGGCTCGCGCGCGGGCCACGGCACGGCCGTGGCGACGCGCCAGGCCTCGGGCAGCGGACGGCGCCCGAACTCGATGAGCATCGCGCCGAGGAAGATCAGCCACAGCGCCTGGATCACCGGCAGCGGCGTGATCGGGATCAGGAACAGGACCCCGGCGATGATCCCGACCGTCCCCATCATCCGCGTCAAGAGGCCAACCCTCATCGAGCGCAGCGAGACCATTATGAAACCGACCGCCAGCAGGAGCGTGCCGATCGTCAGGATCAACTGGAAGGCGACCCGCAGGCCGCCGCCGGTCGCCGCGTCGATCGCCGAGCCGGTGCGCGCGTGACCGTTGAGGTAGCTATGGGCGCCGAGGATCAGCGAGAGCTCGAAGGCCGGCAGAAAGA
>DATGHN010000276.1:0-2614 GCA_035308005.1 Solirubrobacteraceae bacterium | reverse complement strand
GCCATCCTATAGAACATCATAGATGATCGTACGCGCTGTGCCGAGCCGTCGCGCCGCTGGCGAACGCCCTGCGGGACGAGCCAGGAGTGCAATCGCACGTGCGCCGCGAACGCGCCAGCGCCACAGAATCACGACCTCCGGTTGAGAGATTGCCGTTCGGCGCCCAGGCGGACGGTCATACGAAAAGCTATACGATCATGTCCGGGTGGAGATACCGAGCCCAACCAAAATCATCGCCGTGCACGTCAATTACCGCAGTCGCGCGGAGCAGCGCGGCGTGACGCCGGAGGTGCCCGGGTACTTCATCAAACCTGTCTCATCGATCAGCCGAAGCGGCGGCGAGATCGTCCGCCCGCCGGGCACCGAGCTGCTCACGGTGGAGGGCGAGATCGCGGCCATCATCGGCACGCGCGCGCGTCGCGTCTCGCCCGAGCAGGGCCTTGCGCACATCGGCTGGTTCGCCCCCGCCAACGACGTTGGGCTCGCCGACATGCGCTGGGCCGATCGTGGCGCCAACCTTCTCTCCAAGGGGCAGGACGGCTTCACGCCGATCGGGCCGGCCGTCGCCGCCGATCGCGTCGATCCCGGGCAGCTGCGGCTGCGGATGCTCGTAAACGGCGCTCTTGTGCAGGACGACTCGAGCGCGAACCTGATCTTCGACTTCGGCTTCCTCATCGCCGACCTGGCGCGCTTCGTCACGCTCGAGCCCGGCGACGTGATCCTGACGGGGACGCCGGCGGGCGCCGCGCTCGTCGGCCCCGGCGATGAGATCGAGGTCGAGGTCGAGAGCGCGGGCACCGTGTCGAGCCGGATCGTCGAGGGCAGCGAGCCGCTCGCCTCGTTCGGCGCGCAGCCCAAGGCGACGCCCGCGGCGCGGGCCTTCGCGATGGGCGCGGGCAGCGACCGTCCCGCCGTGCTCTCCAAGCAGGCCGCCGCGGCGCTGCGGCGCGCGTCCACAGCGACGCTGTCGGTCCAGCTCGCACGGCGCGGCATCAGCAACCCGTTCATCGGCGGCGTGCGCTCGACGCGCCCGGACCTGCGTCTGCTCGGCTACGCACATACGCTGCGCTACGTGCCGCTACGCGAGGATGTCCGCGACGCCGACGCAAGCGAGCTCAACGCGCAGCGCCGTGCCGTCGAGTCGATCGGTCCAGGTGAGGTGCTCGTGATCGAGGCCGGCGGCGTGCCGGACGCCGGCACGATCGGCGACATCCTCGTCGCTCGGGCCCTTGCGCGCGGCGCCGCCGGGATCGTGACCGACGGCGGCCTGCGCGACGTCGACGCCGTCGCGCGCCAGGCGATCCCGACCTATTACCAGGCGCCCCACCCGGCGGTGCTCGGACGCCGCCACTTCCCGCTAGCGACCAACGTCGCCGTCGCCTGCGGCGGCGCGCTGGTAATTCCGGGCGATGTCATCGTCGGCGACGGCGATGGCGTGCTTGTGATTCCCGCCGCGCTCGCCGAGGAGGTCGCCGCCGACGCTCTCGCTCAGGAGACCCGCGAAGAATGGGCGCTCGAACGCGTCCAGGCCGGCGAGTCGACGCGCGGCGTGTATCCGCTCTCCGAGGAACGCCGCGAGGAGTTCGAGGCATGGGCCAACTCCAACCACAAGGAGCAGGAATGAGCCGCTTCGCCGCCGACCCCTCAGCAGTCCGAGGGGCGATCACGCCGCTGATCACGCCGTTTGCACAGGACGGCTCACTCGACCTCAAGACGCTCGCGCGGCTCGTCGACTGGCAGCTCGAGCAGGGCTCGCACGCGATCTCGGTCGGAGGGTCGACCGGCGAGCCGGTCGCCCAGACGGTCGCCGAGCGGATCGCGGTGATGCGAGCCACGGCGGAGGCGGTCGCCGACCGCGTTCCGTTCCTGCCCGGCACCGGCGCCGCGCGGCTCGACGAAACGTTCGAGCTGACCGCCGAGGCGCAGCGCCTCGGCGCGACCGCAGCGCTGGTCGTCTCGCCCTACTACTCGCGTCCCCAGCAGGTCGGACTGCTCGCGTGGTATGGACGGATCGCCACGGAGTTCCCCGACATGCCGATCATTGTCTACAACGTCCCGATCCGCGCTGCGGTCGAGCTGACGCCGGCGACCGTTGGCGAACTGCGCCGCCGCCACGCCAACATCGTCGGGATCAAGGAGACCACGCGCGACTTCGAGCACGCCTCCTACGTGCTCGACGAGTGCGGCAGCGACTTCATCGCGCTGTCGGGTATCGAGCTGCTCTGCTACCCGATGCTCGTCCTCGGCGGCCGCGGCCACCTGAGCTGCGTCGCGAACTTCGCGCCGCGCCCCGTCGCCGAGCTCTACGACGCGTTCGTCGCCGGCGACCACGAGCGCGCTCGCGAACTCCACTACGAGTTGCACGCGCTTGTCGAGGCGGCTTTCGTCGAGGTCAACCCGGTACCCGCGAAGTGGATCATGCGCGAGCTGGGCATCATGCCGTGCGCGTTCGCGCGCGAACCGCTCGCGCCGCTCAGCGAGGCCTCGGCAGCAAAGATCCGCGGCCTGCTGCCGACTCAGTACGCGGTCGGCTAACGCGCGCGGGACGCCGCGCCGTCGCCCGCGGCGGCGCTGCGCCCGTTCTGGAAGGCGTGGAAGCTGCGCACCGTATTGA
>DATGHN010000275.1:0-2319 GCA_035308005.1 Solirubrobacteraceae bacterium | reverse complement strand
GTGGCCGGGCTGCGCTACCCAAGCCCCTGCCCGGCCAAGCGAGACGTCCCGGTGATCGCCTTCCACGGCACGGCCGATCCGGTCGATCCCTTCAACGGTCGCGGTGAGGCCTACTGGACCTACTCGGTGGCGGTGGCCGCGCAGCGCTGGGCTACCCACGACGGCTGCAAGCCGGCTGCCAAGGTCACCCGCGCGAAGGGCTACACGCTGACCGCCTACAGCGGCTGCGGCGCGTCAAGTGAGGTCGAGCTGTATGCGCTGACCGGCGAGGGCCACGAGTGGCCGGGCGGACCGCCGCTGCCGTCTTCGATCACGGGAGTGCTCGGCCCCCAGAGCGACGCCGTCAACGCCAACAACCTGATGTGGGCGTTCTTCCAGGATCACTCTCAGAAGTAAGCGCTAGACCCGCGCCGCGAGCCAGTCGCTGATCAGGCTCGCGGCGCCGCCGGGGTCGGCGAGCAGCGGATTGTGCCCCCAGGCCTCGGCGACGTGGACCTCGATCAGCGGCGAGCCGCGCGCGAACTTCTGCCAGGCGCGTTCGCGCGTCGCGCGTACCGTCGGCGGCAGGCCGCAGGCGATCAGAAGCGTCGGGACCGCGACCTGTGCCGCGCGAGTAGCCGCGGGCGCCTCGCCGACGAGTGCGAGCACGACCTCGGCGAGGAGCTCGGCCGGCGCGCCCTCGCCGATCCCGTCGACCGTCTCGACCAGATAGTCGCGCGCGTAGGACTCGATCGCCGGTGAGACCTCGACGCCGAGCATCGCCGCGAGCTCCGTGACCGCCGTGTCCCAGTCGGGAAAGCGCGGCATGTTCGCCTCGATCCACGCCGCCAGCGCCGCGTGGCCGGCGTCGGCCGGCATGCCGATTTCGGCCAGGTCGGCGCGGTCCATGAATCCGCCGTCGACGGCGACCGCTGCACGCAGGCCCGCGGGTGGGTGCACGGCGAGGGCGACCGCGACGTAGCCGCCCAGCGAGTGGCCGACGATCGCGACGCACTCGCACGCCTCGCACAGCGCCGCGGCCTGTTCGAGGAGGTGCTCGAAGTCGAAGGAGTCCGGTCGCGGCGAGCGGCCGAAGCCGGGCGGATCAACCGCCACCGCCCGTCCCGGGAGCATCTCGGCGACGTCCGTGAAGTAGTAGCCAGCGCTACCGAGACCGGGCCAGAGCAGGATCCCGGGAGCGTCGGGATCACCCGATTCGCGAACCGCGATGCCGCCGATCATGCGCTCGTTCACGGCCGACTGCCGGGGCGCGTCTTTAGACGGCGGCCCAGTCGGTGCCGAACCAGCGCTTGGCGCGGCTCGAGCCGAATTCCGCCTTGTCGGCGGCGTAATCCTTGGATGGCCCGACCAGCGCGCCGACGCGCTGATCGCCGAAGAAGGTGACGTCGACGAGCGCGATCTCGCCGCCGCCGAACTCGAGGTAGCAGATGCCGCGTCCACCGTAGGCGGCGTCGCTTGACTCGCTGCGTATCCGGGCCGCGATCTGCTGGGCGGCGACCGCCGCCTGGCCCTCGGCGAAGACGCCGGCCCGCGGGGTCCCGACTGCGGCTACGTCGCCGACCGCGTAGACGCCCTCCCACTTGGTCTCGAGGTTGAGCGGGTCGACGCCGATCCAGCCGTTCTCCTCGGTGAGCCCGGACTCGACGACGACCGCGGGGGCACGGTGCACTGGAACCGCGAGGAACAGGTCGAACTCGAGCTCGCCGCCGTCGCGCAGCGTTGCGACGCCGCGCGAGCCGTCGAGCTCGCAGACCTCCCGCCGCGGGTGCCAGGCGATGCCGCGCTCCTCGAAGGTCGTCTCGAGCAACGCTGAGGCTTCCGGCGAGGGCGGGATCGGGCGTCCGAAGTCGATCACCAGCGAGATCTCGGAACGGTCGCGCAGGCCGCGCTGGGTCAGCATCTCGTTGAGCATCAGCGCCGTCTCGCTCGGCGCCGGGGGGCACTTGTACGGAGTCGAGAGGACGCCGATGATCACGCGGCCGCCGTCGAAGTTCGCGAGTACCTCGCGCGCCGCAAACGCGCCCGCGACCGTGTAGAAGTCCACTCCGGCCTCGGCGAGCCCCGGCGTCGCGGCGACGTCGAGATCGGCGCCGAGGGCGATCACGAGGATGTCGGTCTCGAACGTTCCCGCGTCGGTCTCGACTCGCTTCTCGATGGGGTCGATCGATCGGATCGCGGTTTGGACGAAGGTCACGCCCGGCTTGACGATCGACGCATAGGAGTGGCGGACCGCCGCGGCCGTCGTTCGCCCGAACATCACGTCGAGCTTGGAGAAGCCGAACACAAACGAGTCGGACTTGTCGATCAGCGTGATCTCGA
>DATGHN010000274.1:0-6367 GCA_035308005.1 Solirubrobacteraceae bacterium | reverse complement strand
CGGTGTCGCTCGTCAGCGACGGCCTCGGGCCGCAGGACAGCTCCTACCTGCCGAGCTTCCCCTACCTCGGAACCCCGGCAAGCGGCTACGACACCCAGCCCCTCGCGGCATAGATGGAGTCCGCGATGCACACACACCACGCTCACGATGTGGGCATCGGCACCCCGGCGTCGAGCGCGAGCGTCGCGCTCGACATCGGGGGCGGCCGCGGTGCGCTGATCATCTATCCGAGCGAGCGCTACCGCGGCCTCGAGATCGAGATCAGCGCCGCCGACGGCGAGGAGAAGCGAGTTCACACCGGCGTACACGACCGCAGTTCCGGCGCCGGCTCGACGCTGACGGCGATCTTCGGCTCGCTCCGCGCCGGGCAGTATGTCATCTGGGACGCCGAGGCGAGCGCGGCCGAGACCGTCACGGTGCCGGATGGAGCGGTGGCGGAAGTGCACCTCGACGACGAAGATCGCGTGAGCGTCGAGGGACGCCGGTGAAGCTGAGCCAAGACGGGAAGCGCAGCGGCCGAACTCCGGCCGCTGCGCAGGAGGAGAGGCGCTACGGCCTACGAGGACACTGCGGCGTCGGCGCCTCGACGGTGACCGCCGACGTCATGCCTCACCGGAAGATGAGGCCATGAGCTCGAATAGGTGCCCGTCCGGCATTCGGAAGAACAGACCGCGCTCTGAGAGCGGGTGATCGGTCCGACCGTTCGCTGGGTCGTTTGGCTGGCTGCCGTACCCGACTCCTTGCGACTGCATCCTCTTGAGGATCGCATCGAACGTGGCGTCGTCGACTCGGAACGCGACGTGCGTTGGCTGGATCTGCTCGAAGTCGTAGAACACGATCGTGAATTCGGGGCTGACTTTCAGCGAGGCGAATCTGCCGTCGTCAGCGATGTCGCGGTCGAGATCGAGATCGAGAAGACCGGCCAGAAAGCGGGCGGCGTCGAGCCTGGTGCGCGCGGGAAGGCCGATGTGGTCCACCCGAATCACTGCGCTGAGCCCGGCTGTAGGTCGGCGGTCGGTTGGCTCACCGCGGGTTTGAGCCCGGTCGCGGCAGCGACCTGCTCGACGTCCTCGGCGTCGTAGGCGGTGCGCACCCCCGAGATTGACATGCCAGCCGCGTCCGCCAGGTCAGCGAGCCGATACGCACGCGGCCGGGTGAACTCTCGCCCGTAGGCCAGCAGGCGGCGGATCGCGGCATCGAGCTCGTGGCGCTGTCGCCGCAGCCCGGCAAGCGTTGTCAGCAGCGGATCGTGTCCGTAGAACCCGACGACCTCCGCCGTCGCTCGCAACCTCTCAGCAACGAGCGCCCGCCGCTCCGCCGGTTGCACTGCCGACCCGCCCCCGCCGGGTAGCGGCTGCTCGACCTCAAACGGCCCCGACGGCGCGATGCCCAACAAGATCTCTGCGAGAACCTCGAAATCCTTCATGTTGCGATGATCGCATAATAATGCGATCATCGCAACAGGCTGAGTGTCAGCCCACTCGCCGCACCTGGTCCGCCCGGGCCCAACTGCAGCGTCTCACCGTGCACGGCCCGACCGATGCGCCTTATCGCCCACCAACGTTGCGGCGTGCGCACACGCCCCCGCCAGGATTCGAACCTGGGACCCTCGGATTAGAAATCCGATGCTCTATCCAGCTGAGCTACGGGGGCTCGTTGACATCTTGGCGGACGCTGGCGACGCCGGCTCGCAGCTAGTGTGCCTGCCGTGAGCGACGGCGATCCAGCGGAACGCAACTGGGCGATGTTGCGGCGGTTGATCGCGGTGCACACGTTCCTCTATCGCGCCACACGCGGACGCGTCGGTCACCACGTGCGAGGCACACCGCCGATGCTTCTACTCGAGCACGTTGGGGCCCGCAGCGGCAAGACGCGGACGACGCCGCTCGGCTATCTGAGCGATGACCTCGGGCTGGTGATCGTCGCTTCAAAGGGCGGCGATCGCCGCAACCCGAGCTGGTTTCACAACCTGCGCGCCCATCCAGACACCGAGGTGCGTGTCGGCGCAAAGCGCCAGTCCGTGCATGCGCGGATCGCCGACGCCGCCGAGCGCACCCGCCTGTGGCCGAAGGTTGTCGAGATCTACCCGGGTTATGACAGCTACCAGCGGCGCACGCAGCGTGAGATCCCGCTCGTGATCCTCGAGCCGCGCTGAGTGAGCCCTGCGATAGCGTGGGGCGATGGCTATCCCCACACGCCCCCTCGGAAGCACCGGCTACGACGTCACGATCCTCAGCTACGGCGCAATGGAGCTGCGCGGCTCAGGCCATCGCGGTCCGGAGCTCGACGACGCCCAGGCCGGACGGCTACTGAACACGCTGCTTGACTCGGGCATCAATCTGATCGACACCTCGATCGACTACGGCCGCAGCGAGGAGCTGATCGGCCGCCACCTCGAATCGCGACGCGACGAGTACTTCCTGGCCTCCAAGTGCGGCTGCATGCTCGACCTTCCGCATGACGCGACGCCGCCGTACCCGCACGACTGGTCGCGCTCGAACATCCGCGCCGGGATCGAGCAGAGCTTACGACGCCTGCGCACCGATCATCTCGACCTCCTCCAGGTTCACCTTTCGCCGACCCGTGCGCAGATGGAAGAGGACGGCACGATCGAGGAGATGATCGCGCTGCGCGAGGAGGGCAAGGTCCGCTTTCTCGGCATGTCTGGCCTGCTGCCCAACCTGCCCGAGCACATCGAGATGGACGTCTTCGAGGTTTTCCAGATCCCCTACTCGGCCCTCCAGCGCGAGCACGAGGGGCTGATCACCCAGGCGGCCGAGAAGGGTGCGGGGGTGCTCGTCCGCGGCGGCGTCGCGCGCGGCGCGCCATCGGTCGACAAGAACTGGACGGTCCCGCCGATCGGCCTCGGTGAGGGCGAGGCTCGCAGGCGCTGGGACGAGGGCTCGATCGAGGACCTTCTCGACGGCATGAGCGCGATGGAGTTCACCCTGCGCTTCACGCTCGGACACCCGGGGCTCTCGACGACGATCGTCGGCACGAGCAAAGTCGAGCATCTTGAGGCAAACATCGCGGTCGCCGAGAAGGGACCGCTGCCGCCAGACCTCTATGCGGAGGCCAAGCGGCGACTTCCCGCCGGCTGACGCCGGCGGTTGCTCCCAGGTTCAGGCGGCTGCGCGGTTAGCTTCGAACTCCTCGAGCATCGCCGCCTCCTTGGCGGGGATGATCGCAAGCGCGCACTGCCGGATGGCGACCTCGAGACGACGGTCGATCTCGCTACCGGTGGAGGCACGATCAGCAGCGTCCATGAGTGCGTCCATGGCCGCCCACAGCAGTTCGAGAACGGTCGTCGCTTCGGTTGTGTCGGGCATTTGGCTTCCTTTCGCTCGCTCGCGAATCCGATCCTCGCCCATCAACGCATGCCCGCAACGGTCGCTCGCCGCGATTGGACAAAAAGGGGACTGAAAAAGGTGGTGGGTTTTCACACCTTTCGTGCAAATTCCGGTATTCGCGTTCGCCGGGCTCCGTGTAAAGCCGCAAGCGCTCCGCCGCCCGCTCAGCTCGGAGCTAGTCGCCCGGGTTGTCGCCGAGGCCCGCGGCCATTGCGTCGGCGACGTCGCTTGCTCCGGACGGACGCTCACCGCGCAGGCCGGCGACCACGCCGAGCTGGTCGGCCTCGCTGCGGTTCTGGCTGAGCTTGGCCTTGCCTTCGACGCTCTCGAGGTGGATCTCGACGCCGACGATCGCCCGCAGTTGGCTCTCGACGAACTCGCCCGGCGCATCGGTGACGGCCCAGGGGTGCGTTCGCCAGTGCTCGTGACGCTCGGTGAGCGCGGTGACGGCGCCCCGCAGCCATTCGCTGTCCTCGTGGACGCTCGCGCGGCCTTTGAGGTGCACCGTCGAGTAGTTCCACGTCGGCACGACCTTGCCGTGCTCGGCCTTCGACGCGTACCAGCTCGGCGAGATGTAGGCCTGCGGGCCGCCGCAGACAAGGAGGACTGGCGCGTTCTCGCCGATCTCTCGCCAGTGGCGGTTGGCGCGCGCCATGTGTGCAATCACGACGTCCTCCTCCCAGAGAATTGGAAGCAGCGTCGCGCGCGGATACCCGTCGCCTCCCACCGTGATCAGCTCGGCGGCGCCGACCGCCGCCACCATGGCGCGCACTTCGAGCGCGTCGTCGACGGCGTTGAAGCGCGGCCGGTACATCGATTGATCGTAACCGTGCTCAGGCTTCGCCTCTGGGCCGGCGCCCCGTTCGAGACCGGCTAGGGGTACGCTTCCGAGCGCAGCCGAGGGTCAGCTAGGGCCGTCGAGCACGCACGATCGCGGCCGCGGCGTGCTCGTGGACTCGATGAGTCTCGCGTATGTCGACCTCAAAGAGGCCCGCGTCGCGGAGCGCTTCGCGAAACTCCTCCTCGGTCAGAGCGCCGGCGATGCACCCAGTCCAGGCCGCGACGTCGGCGCGCGTGGCTTCGTCGAGATCCGGATCGGCGATGACGTCGGAAAGCGCGAGCCGCCCACCGGGGCGCAGAACGCGAGCCGCTTCGCGGAGGACAATCGTCTTATCGGCTGCGAGGTTGATCACGCAGTTGGAGATCACGACGTCGACGCTCTGGTCGGGGAGCGGGAGCTCTTCGAGGTAGCCCTTGAGAAACTCGACGTTCTCGACCCCGGCGGCAGACGCGTTGCGTCGCGCAAGGTCGAGCATCTCATCGGTCATGTCGATACCGATCGCCTTGCCGGTCACCCCGACGCGGCGCGCTGAAATGAGGACGTCTGCGCCGGCGCCGGAGCCGAGGTCAAGGACGGTCTCGCCTTCGTGGAGATCCGCCACCTCGGTCGGCACTCCGCAACCAAGGGATCCCGCGATCGCGTCGGTCGGTGCCTCAATCTCGCCGCCGTAGAGCGCGCCACCGAAGACCTCGACCCCGGCCGCGTCGGCAGTCCGCGCATCGCCGCCGCCGGTACCGGCGGCGGCAGCGGCGTACTTCGCGCGCACCGCTTCGCGCATGTCCCCCGCGTCGTTCTGTTCGTCCGTGCAGCCGCAGGCAGCCGCCTCGGGAGCGCAGCAGTCGGCTTTCTGGGCCGGCGCACAGCACGACACCTGCGCCTCGGGTGAGCAGCAGGCCGACAGTTCGGGAGTCAGCTCAGCCACTGCGAGAGCTCGTCGAGCGCGTCGGGAATCACGTAGTAGTAGGCCCAGAGTCCACGGCGTTCGGAGTCGACGATTCCGGCATCTCGCAGCACCTTGAGATGGTGGGAGACGGTTGGCTGGCCGACGTCGAACAGGGGCACCAACTCGCAGACGCAGACGGCCCCGGCGTGCTTGCGAAGAACATCGACGAGCTGCACGCGGATCGGATCGCCAAGCGCCTTTGCGATCACGGCCATGCGCTCGGCCTGCCCGCGCTCGACGTCCGGGTAGACAACCGGATCACAGCACGGCTCGCCGGCTGGTCGCTTCTGCTTCGGCGCCAGCTCGAGATCGACAATCATCGATTTACATATATCGATTGAACTCACGATTGTCAATGGATACGATCCGGCCTGCCGTGCTGCGTCGAGCCCTTTTCGCTGAGTACCTCGGCTCGGCGCTTCTGGCCGCGCTCGTGATCGGCTCCGGCATCGCCGCGCAGCGCCTTTCGCCCAACACAATCGGGCTGGAGTTGCTCGAAAACGCGGCGGCGACCGCGGCGGGGCTCTACACGATAATCCTCATGTTCGGCCCGGTCTCCGGCGGCCACTTCAATCCGGTGGTCTCGCTCGCCGACGCTAGTCTCGGCGGCATCAGCTGGCGCACCGCAGCCGCCTATATCCCAACGCAGGTCGCAGGCTGCATCAGCGGCGCGATCCTCGCCAACGCGATGTTCGCGCTCAGCGCTGTCAGCATCTCTAGCCACCATCGGGCGTCGCCGGCGCATCTGCTCGGTGAGTCCGTCGCGACCGCCGGGCTTGTCGTGCTGGTCTTTTCGCTCGCGCGCACCCGTCGAGCGGCCACGACGCCGGCGGCGGTCGGCGCCTACATCGGGGCTGCGTACTTCTTCACAAGCTCGGCGAGCTTCGCCAACCCTGCGATCAGCGTCGGCCGGATCTTTTCCGACACCTTCGCCGGGATCGCCCCGGCATCCGCCCCCGGTTTCGCGGTCGCCCAGCTCCTCGGGGGTGCCGCTGCGCTTCTCCTCGTCCGCATCCTCTACCCCGACGTCACCGCCGCCGACGCGGCGCAAGTCATCGTCCCCCATGCCGACGGCGACCGCTCGCAGCCCGAGCCGAGTTTCCGATGAGCACCGTCCTGTTCGTCTGCCGCCAAAACGCCGGGCGCTCCCAGATGAGCGCGGCTCTCTTCGAGCGAGCCGCCGAGGGACGGCATCGTGCCCTCTCCGCCGGACCGACACCCGCCGAGCGCGTC
>DATGHN010000273.1:0-4264 GCA_035308005.1 Solirubrobacteraceae bacterium | reverse complement strand
TACGGGGCGCGGCCGTTCGCCGTGACCGGGCCGATCATCGCCGCCGTCAGCCTGATCCTGCTCTCGACCCTGCCGGTCGACTTCTCCTATTGGGCGTTCGGAGCGCTCCTGTTCGTGTTCGGAATCGGCAACGGCATGTTTGCGGCACCCAACCGCGCGGCGATCATGAACAGCCTGCCGCCCTGGCGGCGCGGGATCGGCTCGGGCATCGCCTCGACGTTCCAGAACTCGGGGCAGGTCGTCTCGATCGGGATCTACTTTTCGCTGATGGTGATCGGCCTCTCGGCGCGCCTGCCGTCAGCGCTCCACGCGGGGCTGATCGCGCACGGAGTGCCGCGCGCCGACGTCGCCCGGATCACGCACCTCTCGCCGGTCTCGACGCTGTTTGCCTCGCTGCTCGGGGCCAACCCGCTCGCGGCGCTGCTCGGACACCACGCGCTGCACTCGCTGACCCATGCCCAGGTCGCGGCGCTGACCGGCCGCAGCTTCTTCCCGCGCCTGATCAGCCCGGCCTTCTCGGGCGCACTGAGCACCGCCTTCACCTTCTCGTTCATCGCCTTCCTGGTGGCGGCCGCGGCGTCGTGGCTGCGCGGCGGCGTGTACCGCTGGGACGAGCCTGCCGCCGCGGCCGAGGAGCAACCGCTCCCGCAGGCCGCCGCGCTCAGTCGCTGAGCGGAACCGCGAAGACGATCTTCGTCCGCGCGACGGCCATGAACTCGTATTTGTGCGGCTCGCTGCCGTCGAATGACTCGACGGTCACGTCGGTCAGTGCGATGAAGTCGCGCTCGGAGGCATTGAGCATGTCCGAGATGCGGCTTCTGTAGCCCTCGCGGGCGAGCGTCACCTGGCCGCTGATGCGATGGCGGTCGGTCTCGAGCATGACCTTCTGATGGCGGTTCTCCACGCTTTGCTCAGATCGGCAGTTCGCGCCGTGCGGTTTAGTCGAAGGTCTGCTGCTCGTCGTGCACGAGATCTCGCAGCGCGAGCGGCTCGTTGCGCTGTTCGCGAACGATGTAGAGGGGACGCCGCTTGACCTCGTCATAGATTCGCCCGACGTACTCGCCGATCAGGCCGAGCGCGATCAGCTGAAGTCCGCCGACGAGGAGGATCAGGATCGTGAGCGTCCCGAAGCCCGGCAGGTAGCCGCCCGTGAAGTGCAGCACGACGACGATCGGGATCGCGATGAACGCAACGCCGGCGAAGAGGAAGCCGAGGTAGGTCGCGATCTGCAGCGGTGTGTGCGAGAACGACGCGATCGCGTCGAGTGAGAAGCGCAGCATCTTGCGGATCGGGTACTTGGTCTCGCCGGCCTTGCGCGCGTCGCGCTTGTAGTGGATCGCCGACTGGCGGAAGCCGACCCAGACGGTCATCCCGCGCAGGAAGCGGTTGCGCTCGCCCATCGAGAGCAGCGCGTTCAGCGCCGCGCGGTCGAGCAGCCTGAAGTCGCCCGAGTTGGGCTCGAGCTGGACCTGCGCGAGCTTGCGGAAGAGGCTGTAGAACCAGCGGGCGGTCGCGAGCTTGAACTTGGTCTCGCCGGCGCGCTCCTCGCGCACCATGTAGACGACGTCGGCACCCGCCTGCCAGGCCTCGACCATCTTTGGGACCAGCTCCGGGGGGTCCTGCAGGTCGGCGTCGAGCATCGCGACCGCGTCACCGCGCGCGTGCTCGAGTCCGGCTGTCAGGGCCGCCTGGTGGCCGAAGTTGCGGGAGAGGTGGACGACGCGCAGGCGCGTGTCGCGCTCGGCGAGGTCGTCGAGCTTGGCCGCCGTCGAGTCCGAGGACCCGTCGTTGACGATGATCAGCTCGTAGTTGAAGCCCTGCAGCGCCGCGCTTGCGCGGCTGTGAAACTCCTCGACCAGCTCCTCCTCGTTGTAGACCGGCGCGCAGACGCTCAGCAGCTCAAGGCTGCGCTTCGTGTGGGATGGGGAGGCCATCGCGAGGGGGGTGGCTTGCGCCGCCGCCCGAGGGTAACACGGTGCGCTCAAGCGCGGTTGAAGAGCGATTGTGAGTCGCCCGGCCGCTGCTTCGGTCAACATGTGAGGCCAATGTGCGCGCTGGCGGTGACCGGCTGGCGGGGTGACCCGCTCGTCCGGCAGTTCATCAAGTACGGCGTCGTCGGCGCTTCAAACACCGTCCTCACGTTTGCCACTTACACGGTGCTGGTCGTCGCACTCGGGCTGCAGTACGCCATCGCGCTCGTGATCGGCTATCTCGTCGGCTCGCTCAACAGCTACATCTTCAACCGGCACTGGACGTTCCGCGCCCGCGATCTCGCCCACAGCCAGACCGGCTTGCGCTTCGCCGTCGTGCAGGCGGTCGCGATCGCCATCAACGAAGTGCTGCTCTACGTTCTCGTCGACGATCTCGCCGTCAAGAAGATCGCAGCGCAGGCGATCCTCACGCTGCCGGTCCTGGCGGTGACCTTCTTCGTCAACCGCTGGTGGTCGTTCGCGCGCCCGCGCGAGGAGCGCGAGCCGCCGCCGGCAGCGTCGTGAGCGAAGCACGGGACGCATCGGCGCGCGAACGGCGCCTCTGGCTGATCGCCCTGGCGGTCGTGACCATCGCCGCTGCGGTCGCCCGGCTGATCGTCCTCGGCGGCGTGCCCGACAACCTCTTCTACGACGCCTCGGTGCGCTCGATGACGCTGTCGCTGCACAACTTCCTCTACGGCGCCTTCGATCCGAGCGCCGCGACGGCGATCGACAAACCGCCGGTGGACCTGTGGCTTCAGGTCATCGCCGTGAAGCTGTTCGGCTTCAACTCGGTCGTTCTCAAGCTACCCGAGGCGATCGCCGGCACGCTAGCGGTGCCGCTGCTCTACGACCTCGTGCGCCGCATCGCCGGCCGCCTCGCGGGCCTGTGCTCGGCGATCACGCTCGCGATCCTGCCGACGGCCGTCATCACCGCGCGCAGCGACACGATGGACTCGCTGATGATGCTGCTGCTGATCGCGATCGCGTGGCTGCTGCTGCGCGCGGTGGAGAAGCGCGACTGGCGGCTGCTCGCCGCCGCCGGAGTTCTGCTCGGCATCGACTTCAACATCAAGCTGTTCGAGGCGCTGATCGCGGTGCCGGCGTTCCTGATCTTTCTGTGGCTCTGCTGGGGTGACGAGCCGGTCCTCGTGCGCCTGCGACGGCTGATCGCGCCGGCAGCGCTGTTCGTAGCCTTTGCGCTCTCGTGGATGGTCTTCGTTTCGCTCTCGCCGGCGCACGAGCGGCCCTGGGCGATCGGGTCGACCAACGGCAGCATCTGGAATTCGGTCTTCGTCTGGGACGGCTGGGACCGCATCGTCAAGCCCGCGGCGCCGGCCAGCTTCTCGACGAAGTCCGCCGCTGTGCACAGCGCGACGATCCGACTGACAGCAGCGAGCGGCTCCAGCACCCGCGTTGGCTCCAAGCCCGGGCTCTTCCGCCTCTTCCAGTACAGCCAGGTCGGTTATGGGACGGCGCTTGGCACGATTCTGTTCGCCGCGATCGTCTTCGCCCTCGTCGCGTTCGTCCCGCTGCTGCGGCGGCGACTGCGTGCCCCACCGCAGGCGACGCGTGAGCAGCGGATCGTCTGGGCAGCGACCCTCGCCGCGGCGGTCTGGCTGCTCACGGGCTTCGTCCTGTTCAGCTTCTCGGCGCACACCCAGCCGCGCTACCTGGAGGCGTTTACGCCGGCGGTGGCGATCGCGCTGGGCTGCTCCCTGCCGGTCGTCGTGCGCCGCGCGCGCGACCTGTTTGGCTTCTATGTGCTCCTCGCAGCGTTTGCGACCGCGATGCTCGAGGGTGCTGCCGAGACGGCCAGCGGGAAGCACGGCTACCTCGCCATCTCCCTCAGTGCACTGCTGGCAGGACCGGTTGCGGTCTACATCGTGGCCGCCTGCGCGGTGCTGGTCCGCGATCGTCGCTGGCCTGGCTGGTACCGCCCGCTGCTCGCCACGGGCGGAATACTCGGCGCCGTGCTCGCGATGTCGGCCGTCCGAGACGTCCTGCTCATTAAGGACCGCAGTCACGCCCAGGGCGCGGAGATCGCCGTTGCGCCATCGATCGAAGATCCGATCGCGCACTTCCTCGAGGCTCATCAGGGCAACGCGCACTACGAAGCAGCGTTCACCGCTTCGACTGTCGCAGCGCCTTTCATCATCGACGCCGCAAGACCGGTGCTGCTGCTCACGAGCATCGGTGGTCAGCCGTTCGTCACCTACGAGCAGTTGACGCACGACCACGCCGCGGGGGAGGTCCGCTACGTCGTCACCGACGCCGTCTGCACGCAGCCCGTC
>DATGHN010000272.1:0-4275 GCA_035308005.1 Solirubrobacteraceae bacterium | reverse complement strand
GAGCATCAAGTAGAGCTTGAGCGAAGAGCGGGTGGACGAAGGCGATCGCGCCGTCGCCGAGATCCTCGAGCACGCCGGCGCGGACGAGACGCTCGAGCGCGTTGTCGGCGGCATTTGCGGCAACACCCGAGAGCGCGGTCGCCTTCGCGTGGTCGAAGTAGACGCCGAAGATCGCGCCGGCCTTGACGTACTCAAACCCGTCGGCGCCGGCGCCGACGAAGCGGCTGAGCAAAAGCGCGGAGTCGCCGTCGGTGGCGTGGACCGGGGCTCCCTCGGCGAGCGAGCGCGCCGCGGCCTCAAGCAACAGCGGCGTCCCGGCACAGGCGGCCCAAAGACTCTTTGCCTCC
This sequence comes from Solirubrobacteraceae bacterium, assembly GCA_035308005.1. Taxonomy (GTDB): domain Bacteria; phylum Actinomycetota; class Thermoleophilia; order Solirubrobacterales; family Solirubrobacteraceae; genus Palsa-513. The sequence continues at coordinate 3,928 of DATGHN010000272.1, read as the reverse complement.
TCGGCCGAAGGCGGGCGGCCGAGCTCGCGCTCGAGCAGCGCGGCCGAGCCGGCGAGACTCAATGGCTCAAGCGTCATCAGCTGCGCGTGTCCGGCGGAGGCGAGATCGCTGGCGAGCTCATCAGCGGCGGGCGGCTCGGCGCGCAGCGACCCAGCGACCAACACGCGCAGGCCGCGCAGGCGCCGGCAGAGGAAGCCGAAAAGTTCGAGCGAGTCCGGGTCGGCCCAGTGCAGGTCGTCGAGCGCGATCAGGACCGGGCGCTCCTTGGCAAGCTCGCCGAGCCAGCGCAGCGTGCGATAGAAGCGCGCCGACTGCCCGCCGGCACGCGCGAGCTCGGCGACGTCCTCGACGGGGTTGCCCCCGAGCGACACGATCGCCTGGCCGAGCAGGCCGAACGGGAGGCTTCGCTCCATCGGGCTGGCGACGGCGTGGGCCACGGCGAACCCGCGCTCGGCGGCGCGGCGCGTCGCCCAGGCGAGCATCGCGGTCTTGCCGACGCCGGGGCTGCCGACGAGGAGCAGTGCGCTGCCCTCGCCGCGAGCGCTCGAGCGCAGCGAGTCGCGGACGGCGTGCTCCGCGTTGAATCGCTCGAGTAGCTCCTGTTTCCTCGCCATTGACTTCCCGCCGGGTCGCCCCGACCGTCTGGCCGACCCGCCCCACTTCCCACTTGCGGACTGGCGCAGCCTAACGGCAGACCCCAGGCCGGACAGGTGGAATACGTAACCCAATGGGGGAGTTGGAGCTACTCCGTTCGGGTGGGCGGCGCCCGTCCGAGCGGTTCCTTTGTAACTAATGGCGGAAGTGGCGCATCCCGGTCGTCACCATCGCGACGCCGGCCGCGTCCGCGGCGGCGATGACCTCGCCGTCGCGGATCGAGCCACCGGGCTGGATGATCGCCGCTACGCCGGCCTCGACCGCGAGCGCCGGACCGTCGGCGAACGGGAAATAGGCATCTGAGGCGAGCACCGATCCGGACAGCGTTTCCGCGCGCGACTTCTCGACCGCCAGGCGGACCGCGTCGACGCGGCTCATCTGCCCGGCGCCGATCCCGAGCGTCGCACGCTCGCGCGCGATGACGATCGCGTTGGAGCGAACGTGCTTGCAGACCTTCCAGGCAAACAGCAGGTCCTCCCACTCAGCCTCACTCGGCTGGCGCACGCTGACGACACTCATCTCCTCACGCGAGACCATGCCGGTGTCGGGATCCTGGATCAGCAGCGCTCCGGCGACCTGGCGGACCTCGAGCTCGCCGCTTCCCGCGCGGCGGTCCCCGCGCTCGAGCAGCCGCACGTTCTTTCGCTCCTCGAGCACCGCGAGCGCGTCCTCGTCGTAGGCGGGGGCGAACAGCACCTCGATGAACTGCTCGGCGAGCGCGTTGGCGAACTCGAGGTCGACGCGCGTGTTGAGCACGACGACCCCGCCGTAGGCGCTCATCGGATCGCACTCGAGCGCCTGGCGGTAGGCGTCGATGCCGCGCTCGGCGAGCGCCGCGCCGCAGGGGTTGTTGTGCTTGACGATGACGGCGGCGGGTGTTGACTCGAACTCGTCGCACAGACGGCGAGCCGCGTCGAGGTCGAGCAGGTTGTTGTAGGAGAGCGGCTTGCCGTGGTGCTGGCGGACCATCGAGAGCAGGTGCGTGCGAGTCCCGACCTTCGAGTAGTAGGCGGCCCGCTGATGGGGGTTCTCGCCGTAGGGCAAGTCGAGCACCTTCTCGTAGGCGCGGACGTGTAGGTGCGAGAAGTCGTCGTCGAGGCGCTCGGCGAACCAGCGCGCGATCGCGGTGTCGTAGCGAGCGGTCGTCGCGAAGGCGTCGGCGGCGAGGCTCTCGCGCGTGGGCATCGAGAGGCGGCAGTCGGCGCCGCGCAACTCGTCGAGGATCGCGTCGTAGCTCTCGGGGGTCGTCACGACCGCGACGTAGGCGTGGTTCTTGGCGGCGGCGCGAATCATCGTCGGCCCGCCGATGTCGATGTTCTCGATCACCTCCTCCTCGGTCGCGCTGGCGCGGGCGGCGGTGCGCTCGAACGGATAGAGGTTGACGCAGACGAGGTCGACGAACTCGACGCCCTGCTCCGCAGCGGATCGCAGGTGCTCAGGGTTGTCGCGGACCGCCAGCAGGCCGGCGTAGAGCTTGGAGTTGAGCGTCTTGACGCGGCCGTCCATGATCTCCGGCGAGCCGGTGAATGCGTCGATCGGACGAACCTCGAGACCTGCGTCGATCAGCTCGCGCGCGGTGCCGCCGGTCGAGACGAGCTCGATGCCGAGTGAGGCCAGGCCACGCGCGAAGTCGACGACGCCGCGCTTGTCCGAGACCGATAGAAGCGCTCGGCGTACCCGCACATCGCCCGGCCCGACCGCCTCGCTTGGGTCGCCTCCGCCGGGTGCCGTGTCGGTCTGAGCCGAGATGGGCCGATGATAGCTACGCGGCTAGGCCGCGAGCCGCGCGCCCCATCGCGAGCTTCGGGAACTTTCCGCCGGTCGAGCGCAGCACGCCGCGCGCGATCAGACCGTCGACGTGCTCGAGTGCCTCGCTGCTTGAGAGGTGCGCGAAAGCGCCGTAGACGGCGAGTGAGTCATAGCCGTTTGCGACGACGACCTTCGAGCGGCCGCCGCGCAGGATCTCGACTGCTCGCGTGCGCCCGACCGCCGGCTGGGCGCTCGTGACGACGTCGAGGATCGCGGCGTCGATGTCGGCCGCGCCGGCGTCCGCCTGGCCGGCGACGCGACCACGCGCCGCGGCTGCACGCGGCAGCGGCACTGGAAGTGCGGCCGGGTCGCAGACGTCGCAGCAGGGCACGCCGTCCTCGACGGTCGGGGGCGAGCGGTCGCCGAAGTGGCGCTGGATCGCCTCGCGTCGACAAGTCGTGCCGTCGACGAAGCCCCAGATCCCGCGGTACTGCGCCCACCGCGCGGTGCGCGCCTCACCGCCCGGCGACTGGTTGATGAAGTGGACATGCAGCCCCTTGTCGCGCCCAGCGGCAAACAGCAGGCAGCGCGCCGGAAGGCCGTCGCGGCCGGCGCGGCCAGCCTCCTGGTAGTAGGCCTCAAGGGACTCCGGGACGCTCGCGTGGCAGACGGTGCGCACGTCGCGCTTGTCGATCCCCATCCCGAAGGCGTTGGTCGCAACGACGATCTCCACCTCGCCGTCCATGAAGCGCCGCTGCGCCTCCGTGCGCGCGTCGCGCTCGAGGCCGGCGTGGTAGGCGGTCGTGGCGACACCGAGCCGCGTTGCGAGAACCGCGGCGAGGTGTTCGCTGCGCGCCCGTGTACCTGCGTAGACGATCGCCGGACGAGCCGCCGGATCCGCGAGGACCTCGGCGATTCGCCGTTCGCGATCGGGGTCGCCGGTCGATCGAGCGACGAGGTATGAGAGGTTCGGGCGGTCGAAGCCGGTCGTCACGCGAACCGCGTCGCGCAGCCCGAGCCGGATGAGGACGTCGCCGGCGACGCGCGGCGTCGCGGTGGCGGTACAGGCAAACAGCTGGCGCGCGCCAAGCGCTCGGGCCGCTCGCGGCAGCTCGAAATAGTCGGGGCGGAAGTCGTGTCCCCACTGCGAGATGCAGTGCGCCTCATCGACCACGAACATCCCGACCGGGACACCTTCGAGCGCCTCGACGAACCCGGCCGAGGCGAACCGCTCGGGCGCCACATAGAGGAGCCGCGCCTCGCCGCTTCGCACGCGCGCGAGCGCTTCTCGGTTCTCGCCGGGGTCGCGCTGGCTGTTGACGAGTACCGCGCGCCCGGCCGCCCCGCGCTCGAGGCCCGCGACCTGGTCTGCCATCAGCGAGACGAGCGGCGAGACGACGATCGTCACCTCGTCCTCGCGCAGCAGCGCCGGGAGCTGGTAGCACAGCGACTTGCCGGCGCCGGTCGGCATCACCATCAGCACGTCGCGGCCGTCAAGCGCGGCGCGAACCGCCTCCTCCTGGCC
>DATGHN010000271.1:0-18099 GCA_035308005.1 Solirubrobacteraceae bacterium | reverse complement strand
AGCCACCAGGCGGAATGGAAGACGGTCGGCCCGCCGCCCTCCCAGTCCTGGCCGTGACGCAGGACGTTCATGCCGATCGAATCGGCGTCCCAAACGCCGCCGCGCTGAGCCTCGGCCATCGCCTCGCCGAGGACGGTGGCGGCCAGCACGCCGTCGGGCCGCAGCACCCGGCGCAGCTCGAGTAGCCACGCTGCCCAGTCGTCGGCGAGGTGGGTGAATACGGAGATCGCGTAGACGAGGTCGAAGTGCGAGTCCGGGTAGGGGAGCGCCGGCTCGGGACCGATCCGCGCGAATGTGCCGTAGTCGGAGTGGTTGCTCTCGAGCCAGTCGATGCTCGCGCCATCGATGTCGCAGCCGTGGAGCTCGAAGCGGTCTTTCTCAGCGGCGAAGTGACGCAGCGTCTTGGCGACCCCGCAGCCGTAGTCGAGCACGCGCTGGCGTCCCGGTCGCCCGGCGAGGAGCTCCGCGAGCGTCGCCTTGATCTCGCTGCCGTCGCTGAGGTAGCGCGAGACGACGTCCGTGCCCGGCGTCCAGCCGGAGCGGCGGATCAGCGACTCCGGTGGGATCGTCTGCGTGCCGCCTGCTTCGGGCGCGGGCGCGGGCGCGGCTCGAGCCGACGCTCCGCGCTCGAGATCCGCGATGCGCCGCGACTGCGCCGCCAGATGGTGGAGCAGGTAGCTGGTGACGCGAGCGTTTGCCGCGTTGACGCTCGACTGGACGTCGAGCACGGGCCACAGGAGCCGGCGGATGGCGCGGCGAAGCTTGTTGATCGGCCGGCCGATCAGGCGCCGCGTGGACCGTGGCGGCGCAGCGGTCAGATCGAACGCGCGGTGCAGGTGGCCGAGATCGCCTTCGCCAAGTCCGGCGACGTCGGCGTCGGAGATCTCCGCGGCGCGCGGCGGCGCGGCGGGCGCCGGCGCCGCGACCGCGGGCGGCCCGCCGTTTCGCGGCACGCTCGAGAGCTCGGTCGTTCGGCCCGCCTGCGAGAGCGCCAGGCGGTAGGAGGCGAGATGGCGCTCGGCGACGATCTCCCAGGCCGCGTCCTCGATCAGCGGCTCGGGTGCGAGGATCTCGCGCAGCGCCTCCTCGAGTGCCGCCGGGTCGTCGGGGACCTTGCGAAAGGCGCCCGAGCGCTCGGGTAGATCCTCGAACCAGGTGAGGTCGTTGACGATCACCGGGCGGCGGGTCGCAATCGCCGAGTGGGCGGCGCCGGATGCGCCGACGAGCTCGTTGACCGGGTACCAGAGCACGATCGCGTCGGCGCCCCGCAGCCATTCGTGGAGCTCGCGCCACGGCAGCCAGCGTTGTCCGCCGTAGGCGGGCTCGGCTGTCGCCGCCGACTCGAATGCCCAGCCGTTTCGTTCGCAGATCGGTGCAATCACGTCCTCGCGCGTGCGCCCCATCCCGAACGTCCGCACGATCGGGGCGATTCTGCGCAGCCCGTGCGGGATCGTCGTCGAAGCGGCGAGTCCGACCCCGGGCCGATGCGTGATCATCGCGGCGAACAGGCGTGGCTCGAGCTCGACCGGGACCCAGTTGTCGTGCCAGGTGATGACGCTCGCGCCGTCGAAGCGCTCGAGCAGCTCGACGAGCGGCGGGACGGGGTAGAGCCCGAGCTGGTACTGAACATGGAGGACGTCGAGACCTAGATCGAGGATTCGCTCGACGTCGAGCTCGCGGTGTCCGTAGCGATTCCAGCGCTCGACATCGAAGCAGGGAACGACGTAGTCCTCGTGTACGGCGATCGACCGCTCATCGTAGTTGCGCGAGCCGAGCACGACGACATCGACGCCCCTGGCGCTCAGCGCCTCGACCAGCGCCCGCGAGTACTCGGCGATGCCGCACTGCGTGTTCCAGGTCGTGAGCATCCCGAGCTTCATCAGCTCACCTCCCGCCGCCTCCGCGCACAGGCCCATGGTACGAGAAGCCCCTCACGGGTTTGTGTGGCGCCCCCGCTCGGCGAAGTACTGCCGCGCGAAGGCTGCGACGAAGAGCGGGTTGTAGCGCGCGTAGCGCCGCCAGAGCCTGCGCGGCTCGCGCGCCAGGCGGTAGCTCCACTCGAGACCGTGACGGCCCATCCAGGGCGGCGCCTGCGCGACGAGGCCGGCGTGAAAGTCGAACGCGGCGCCGACCGCGGCGAGGACCGGCGCGTTCAGCCGCCCGCGCATCCGCGCCATCCACTGCTCCTGGCGGGGCTGGCCGATCCCGACCCAGACGATCTGCGCGCCCGAGGAATCGATCCGCGCCGCCGCCTCGTCGTCCTCCGCGGCGCTCAGCTCGCGGTGCGGAGGCGAGAAGCCGCCGGCGATCGCGATCCCCGGGTAGCGCGCGCGCAGCGCCGCGGTCAGGGCGCCCAGCGCCGCCTCGTCGCGACCGCCGTAGAGGTACATCGGTGTCCCCGCCGCCGCGGCGCGCTCGCAGCAGAACGCCATCAGGTCGGGGCCGTAGACCCGCGTGGCGGCGCGGTGGCCGAGCGCATGCAGCGCCCAGACGAGCGGCTGGCCGTCGGGAACGACGAGCGTCGTCCCGAGCACCGCCTCCATCACGGCCGGTTCCTCGCGGGCGCGCATCACCAGATGCACGGCGGCCGCGGACACGCTCGCGCGCGAATCGCTCGCGACGGTCGCATCGATCCAGTCGGCGACCTCGGCGTAGGAGGTGATCGCGAGGGGGATGCCGAGCACCGCTGCGCTCGGCGGTGGGGCGGGCTTGGGCGGCTCAGCCAGAGCCGAGGACAGGTCCGGCTGGGGTTTGTGCGTCCTCGTCGAGCATGGCATCCGCTGTTCGCAACCGTTCGAACGCGAGCACGACCAGGCCGCGGTCGGTGTCGGCGTTTGAGCCGGCGGTCCGCAGCGACACGCCGGTTCGCCGCTGGACGGCGGCGGAGACCATCTTCTGGATCGCGCTCAGCGGCGGGTCGCCGCGCCGTGCCGCGCTGTCGACCGGCAGGCGCATGACGAGCAGGATCGCGTCGCCCTCGATCCAGGCCCGGCTCGCCCGCGGCGGCTGGCCGTAGAGCGCCGAGTGGATGTCTGCGAGTGCCTGCGCCGCGACGGCCCCGATCTGCTCGGTCTCCGCTGCTGCCGCTGTTAGATGCCTCACGACGCTGCTGCCCCCTCTGACTCGATCTCGCCGGACGACTCTCGCGGCGTCCGGGCGGAGCTCATCGGTGAGGATTCGGCGAAGAAGTTGGTGATCTTCGCCCCCAGGATGCGGGCGACGAAGTGAGGATTCTCTCGCGCGGGCAAGAATCCTGCCGCCCCGGCTAGCGGCGCCGGCCCCGCAGGCGCCGCGCGATCTCGACGGCCTCGCCGCGCGTGCGCACGCCGAGCTTGCGCAGGACGTGCTTGATGTGGCTGCGGACTGTCTCGATCGCAAGCCCGAGCGTCTCCGCGATCTCGGCGGTCCCGGCGCCGTCGATCAGGAGATCCAGCACCTGCCACTCGCGCGCGGTCAGCTCACCGCCCGCCGGGCGCAGGCGCTGCGTCGGCTCGTTGTGCCGGTAGAGCTCCTCGATCAGGCGCATCCCGAGCTGACGCGAGATCGCCGCCTCCCCGGCGAGCGCCCCGCGCAGTGCGCGCGAAAGGGGTCCGTAGTCGAGGTCCTTGTGGACATAGCCGACGGCCCCCGCGCGCAGTGCCCGCACGGCTGTGTCCTCGTCGTCGGTGATCGAGCAGAAGACGATCCGCGTCGAAGGGATCTGGCGGCGCAGCTCGCGGGCCGTGGCGATCCCGTCGAGGTGCGGATAACCGATGTCGATCAGGACCAGATCGGGGCGTTCGCGGCGCACGCAGGCGAGCGCATCGGACTCGTGCTCCGCCTCGGCCGCAACGACGAATTCACCGCCGGCGGTGACGGTTTCGCGCATACCGCGACGCGCCAGCGCGTCGCGATCGACGAGCACCAGCCGTATGGCGGCCTGGGCCCCGCCGAACGGGGCATCGGTGAGGGTCTCTGGCGTCGACATCGAATCCGAGGATGCTAGAGCTAAAGCGCAGCTCATGACTGGGGGAACTGCGAGGGTCGCGTGGTGAATATCGCCCGTAAAACCGGCGTATTCGCGGGGTGAGTTTTCTCACCTGTGGGGTAGCTGAAGATCACCCCACCGGGTAGGCAGTCAAGCCTGACTCTTCAGGCATGACACCGACCGCCACACCGCAAGCTCCCCACCGTAAGGCGCCGCAGGCTCGCCGGGCGCACGACGCAGAACCAATCGTCGCCTTCCGCCTGCGCAGCGCCGCCGTCGAGAGCCCGGACGCAAGTCGCGCCACGTGCCTCGCCGTCGAGCGTGCCAAGGCCGGTGAATCCGACGCAATCCGCTTTCTCTACCTGCGCTACGCCGACAACGTCTACAGCTACGTCGCCTCGATCCTGCGCAACCACCACGAGGCCGAGGACGTCACCCAGCAGGTATTCGCCAAGCTCAGCGACAGCCTCGCCCACTACGAGGATCGCGGCGCCCCGTTTCTGAGCTGGCTCGTGCGCCTCGCGCGCAACGCCGCCATCGATCAGCTGCGCCAGCGCCGCGCCGTTCCCGTCGCCGAGCCGGTGCTCGCCTCGACGCCCGACGACGGCGCCGCCGCCGACCGCCGCGAGATGCTTCGCAGCGCGCTGGCCGTGCTGCCGGAGGATCAGCGCGAGATCATCGTCCTGCGCCACCTCGGCGGCCTCGCGCCGGCCGAGATCGCGCGCCGCCTCGGCCGCAGCGAGAGCGCGGTCAACGGGCTTCACCACCGCGGCCGCCGCGCCCTGCGCGCTGAGCTGACGCGGCTCGGAGCCGCCCCGACGACGCTCGCGGCCTGATCGCGATGAGTTCCCCAAGCTGCACGGCACAGCCCGGTCTCGCCTCACGGCGGGCCGTACGCCGAAGCGCGCGCTGCGCGGCCAGCGGCACGCTGATGCTCGGCAACGAGAAGCGCGTCGCGCACGGCCGCCAGCGCCGGATCAACTCCGCCAGCGTCGCGCTGCTGTCGACGACGCGCGCCGGCTACCGCGCTGCCTCCGGCTGCTTCGACTGAGCGCGGCCGGCGCCAGCCGCGGCCCCGCGTTTCCCTGACGTCGAGGCGATCAGCGCCGGTCGCGCACCGAGCCGCGCTGTCGCGCACCGAGCCGCGCTGTCGCGCACCGATCCCCGCCGTCGCGCGCACCGATCCCGGCGTCGCACACCGAGCCGCGCCGTCGCGCGCCGATCCCCTGCCTCGCGCACATGCCGCGAGAAAACGCCACGCTTCGGCGCCACGAACTCGGCGGCCGCTCCTAAAGAAAGCGCACGCGGCGGCCCCCTACCGAACTCGCGGCGGCCGCTCCCTCAGGCGCGCGCGCCGCTGAACTCGCCGGCCACGCCGACAAGAACCTCGCAGCGCTCATCGGCGGCCGCGAGCGCGACGAGAAACCCCGCGCAGGCGAGGCGGCGGCGCAACTGCGGGGCGCAGGCGGAGGCCGCGGCGATGATCAGGCGCCCGCCCGGGCGCACAACGCGCGCGAGCTCCCGCGCGCCGGCGCGCTCGCCGAGGCCACCGCTTCGGCGGCTGTCGGCCACGACGACGTCGAAAAAGTCGTCGGCGAACGCGAGATCCGCCGCGCGCGAGCGGGCCGCGTAGGCGATCCGCAGGTTCGACATGCTCTCGAGCAGCTCGAAGAGCTCGACGTCGGGAGCGACCGCGAGGACGCTCCGGCGCGCGGCGAGAACGTCCGAATGCTGGAGCAGAACCGCGTCAAGCCGCGCCTCGGGGCGCGCCGAACGGGGGATCTGCGTGAGCGCTCGCTGGTTCACGCACGAGCAACGCGCGAACGATCCTCGCCCTTTCAGGGCTCGACGTCCGGTCGAGCGACCCGAAGTAAGATCACCCTGCGCCAGAGGTGCCCTAACCGCCGCCGAGGGTGAAAATCCACCCAGTCGAGCTGCGGAGCGGACCCTAATCTTTCGGACCAGGAATGGTGAAACCGGGGATTTCCGTGCTCCTCGCCTGGGGAGTCGGCAATTCAGAAAGTCGCAAGGAGCGCGATGAGCAAGCGCGAGAGTACTAATGGCAGCTCCAACGGCGACCGCCCAGCAGGGCGGATCGGCGCCGAGCTGTCCGCAGGACTGGGGGACGCTGCATCCGCGCTGAGCGCAGACTTGGTGTCACCCGCAGGCGGGATAGCTGACCGCCTGCGAATCATCATCGCCGACCCCGACCCGCTTGCGCGCCGCGTGATCCGCGACTCGCTGCACGCCGACGGCGGCTTCACGGTCGCCGCGGAGGCGCGCGACGGTATCGAGGCGGTCGAGCTGGCGACGCACTATCGCCCCGAGCTCGTGCTGATGGAGATCGGGCTGCCGGCGCTGGACGGGATCGGAGCCTGCCGCGAGATCGCGGCCAAGGCGCCCGAGGTCCGCGTCGTGATGTTCTCGGTGCCCCAGGACCGCGACGTCGAGATCCGCGCCCTGCGCGCCGGCGCCGCGGGCTTCCTCTCCAAGAATGCCGACATCGAGGCGGTCGCGCGCGCACTGCGCTCGGTCGCGAGCGGCGAGGCGGCGGTCAGCCGCGCGCTGACCCGCGACCTCGTCGAACTGCTTCGCAACACGGCCGAGAACGGCACCGGCATGCGCCCCGTCAAGAGCCCGCTCACGACGCGCGAGTGGGAGGTGCTCGACCTGATCTGCGCCGGCGACTCGACACGCGAGATCTCGGCCAAGCTGTTCCTCTCAGAGGACACCGTCTACAGCCACACCAAGAGCATCCTGCGCAAGCTCGGCGTGCATTCGCGCGTCGAGGCGATCGCGGTCGCCGGCCGGATGCGCCAACCCCGGCTGAGCTGAACCTTTCCGAGTGAGAGATTGGCGCATGCGCCAATCTCAGGTCCGGTGCATGCACCGGACCTTGGGGCGGGTGCATGCACCCGCCCCCCTAGACTCTGGCCCTCAATGCGAGTCGGCATCGTCGGTCTCGGTTATGTGGGGCTGCCGCTGGCCGTCGCCTTTGCAGCAGCGGGCGTCGACGTGCTCGGCGTCGACACCGACGAGGAGCGGATCGCGGCGCTCGCGGCCGGGCGCTCCTACATCGAGGACGTCAGCGACGCGGCGCTCGCGGCCGCTGGCCTTCGCTGCGGGAGCAACTATGCCCCGCTCGCCGACGCCGACGCGGTGCTGATCTGCGTGCCGACGCCGCTGTCGGTCAACCGCGAGCCCGATCTCGGCGCGCTGCTATCGAGCGCCGGCGCGCTTGGCGAGGTGCTCCGCGCCGGCCAGCTCGTCGTCGTCGAGTCGACCAGCTACCCCGGCACGACGCGCGAGCGGGTCGCTCCCGTGCTCGAGCGCGGCGGCCTGCGCGCGGGGAGCGATTTCAACCTGGCGTTCTCGCCCGAGCGCGTCGACCCCGGCCGCACCGACCACACGCTCGCGAGCACTCCTAAGGTCGTCGGCGGGCTGACGGGCGCCTGCACCGACCGCGCGGAGGCGCTCTACCGGCTCGTCTGCGACGACGTCGTGCGCGTCTCAAGCCCCGAGGTCGCCGAGCTGACGAAGCTGCTCGAGAACATCTTCCGCGCCGTCAACATCGCCCTCGTCAACGAGCTCGCGATGCTCACCGACCGGATGGGGATCGACATCTGGGAGGTGATCGACGCCGCGGCGACCAAGCCGTACGGCTTCATGCGCTTCGAACCGGGGCCCGGCATGGGCGGCCACTGCCTCCCGGTCGACCCGTTCTATCTGTCCTGGCGCGCGCGCGAGTTCGACATGCCGGTCGAGTTCATCGAGCTCGCCGGCAAGCTCAACCAGCAGATGCCTTACCACTGCGTGGCGAAGCTGCAGCGGATGCTCAACGACCGCAGCCGCGCCGTGAACGGCGCGCGGATCGCGCTGCTCGGCGTGAGCTACAAGCCGGGCGTCGGCGACACCCGCGAGTCACCGGCGCTGAAGCTCGTCGAGCTGCTGCGCGCGCTCGGCGCCGACGTCGTCTACCACGACGCGCTCGTGCCGGCGCTCGACGCGCTCGGGCTGCGCTCGCTGCCGCTGGATGAGGCGCTGCGCGGCGCCGATTGCGCGGTGATCGTCACCGCCCAGCCGGGTGTCGACCACGACGCGGCCGCGGCGGCCGTGCCGTGCCTGCTCGACCTGCGCGGCGTCACACGGCCGGCGGCGAACGTGGTGCGGCTGTGAGCGAGGTCACGCTCGCGGTCGCCGGGCTCGGCCATTGGGGGCCGAACCTCGCGCGCAACGTCGCATCGATTCCGGGCGCGCGGCTCGCCTGGTGCTGCGACCCCGACGAGGCGGCGCGCGAGCGGCTCGGGAATGCCGCCGCCGGCGCGCGGATGACCGCTTCGCTCGAGGAGGTGCTCGCCGACCCGGCGCTCGACGGGGTGCTGGTCGCGACGCCGGTCGGGACCCACACCGACGTCGCGGTGGCGGTGCTCGAGGCGGGCAAGCACTGCTTCGTCGAGAAGCCGCTCGCCGACTCGGTCGCCGGAGCGCAGCGGGTCGTCGAAGCCGCCGCGGCGGCGGGGCGGGTGCTGATGGTCGGGCACCTGCTCGAATACCACCCCGCGGTGCTGATGCTCGCGCGGCTGATCTCCGACGGCGAGATCGGCGACCTCCACTACATCTACACGCGCCGCCTCAACCTCGGGCAGCTGCGCGCGGACGAGAACGCGCTGTGGAGCCTCGGCGCGCACGACGTCGCCGTGATCCTCGGGCTCGTCGGCGACGAGCCGGTCGAGGTGCAGGCGCGCGGGGCGAGCTACATGCGCCCCGGCGTCGAGGACGTCGTCTTCGGCTTCATGCGCTTCGAGTCGGGGCTCGCCGCGCACATGCACCTGTCCTGGCTCGATCCGCACAAGGAGCGGCGGCTGACGGTCGTCGGCTCGCGGCGGATGGCGACCTTCGACGACATGGAGCTCGGGCGCAAGCTGACGATCTACGACAAGGGGTTCGATGAGCGCGCCGGCTCCTGGGGCGAGTACATCGCCCGCTCGGGGGCCTCGGAAAGCCCGCGCGTTCCCGCCACCGAGCCGCTGCGGCTCGAGGTCGAGCACTTCGTCGAATGCATCCGCGAGGGGCGCGCGCCGCGCTCGGACGGCGAAAGCGGGCTGCGCGTCGTGCGCGTGCTGGCGCGGCTGCAGGAGTCACTCGAGCAGGGACGCGCGTGAGCATGCACGCCGATCCGCGGGCTCCGGGACTTCACGTCGGCTCGGGGGTGTCGCTCGCCGAGGACGTCGTCCTCGGGGTCGGCGTGACGATCCACGACGGTGTTGCGGTCGCGGCGGGCTGCGTCATCGGCGACGGGGCGGTGCTCGGACGCCGCCCCTTCCTCGCCGCGCACTCGAGCTCACCCCGCTCTGATCCCGGTGCGCTCGTGCTCGGCGCCGGCACGAGCGTCGGCGCGCTGGCGGTCGTCTTCGCCGGCGTGCTGCTCGAGGCGGGGGCGATCATCGGCGACCAGGCGTTCGTGCGCGAGCGGGCGCGGATCGGCGCCGGCGCTGTGGTCGGCCGCGGCAGCGTCATCGACCCCGACGTCATCGTTGGCGCCCGCGCGCGGATCCAGACCAACGTCTACCTGACCGGCGGCAGCGTCGTCGAGGAGGACGTCTTCATCGGTCCCGGCGTCGTTACGACCAACGACGACACGATGGCCCGCCACGACGACTCCTACGAGCTGCACGGCGCGCTGCTTCGCCGCGGCTGCCGCGTCGGCGGCGGAGCGGTCCTCGTGCCCGGCGTGACGGTCGGCGAGGAGGCCTTCGTGGGCGCCGGCGCGGTCGTCACGCGCGACGTTCCGCCGCGCGCGGTAGTGCTCGGCGTCCCGGCGCGGGTCGTCGGCGAGGTCAGCGACGACGAGCTGCTCGAGCGCTGGCGCTAGGGGTTTAGCGCGGCGGCGACGGCGGCGGCGACCTGCTGCACCTGTTCGCTCGTCAGCGCCGGACCCATCGGCAGGGCGAGGTTGGTGGCCGAGGCCGCGTCGGTATGCGGGAGGCTCGCCTCGCTACGCAGCGGCGCCTGGCGGTGGATCGGCACGCGGTAGTAGCCGCGCGTCTCGATCCCGGCGTTTGCCAGGGTCCCGGCGAGGGCCTCGGGGTCGGGAGTGCGGACGACGTAGAGGTGCCACGCCGCCCGCGCGCCGGGCGCGACCGTGGGTAGCGTCACGTGCTCGCCGAGGCCCGCCTGCTCGTAGGCCGTGCCGACCGCTTGGCGGGCCGACGCCCAGCCGTCGACGTGGGGCAGCAGGACGCGCAGGATCGCCGCCTGGATCGCGTCGAGGCGCGAGTTGTAGCCGACGAGCTCGAAGCGCTCCTTGTCGCGCGAGCCGTGGAAGCGCAGCATGCGGACGCGCTCGGCGATCGCGGCGTCGCTGGTCGTGATCGCGCCGCCGTCCCCGAAGGCGCCGAGGTTCTTGGACGGATAGAAGCTGAACGTCGCGGCCGTCGCGAGCGCGCCCGGCCGGCGGCCGTCGGCGGCGAGCGAGCCGGCGGCCTGCGCGGCGTCCTCAAGGACCGGCACGCCGAGCGCCTCGATCTCGGCGACCGGCGCGAGGTTGCCGAACAGGTGGACCGCGATCACGGCCTTGGTCCGCGGCGTCAGCGCGGCTCTGACCGTTTCGGCGCTCAGCATGGACGTCGCGGGGTCGATGTCGGCGTAGACCGCGGTCGCGCCGGTGTGCGGGACCGCCTCGGCGGTTGCGTAGAAGGTGAACGAGGGGACGACGACCTCATCGCCGGGGCCCACGCCCATCGCGCGCAGCGCGATCGTGATCGCGTCGGTGCCGTTGGCGACGCCGATCGCGTCGCGGGCGCCGACGTAGTGCGCGAACTCGCTCTCGAACGATTCGACCTCGGGGCCGAGGATGAAGCGGCCGCCGTCGAGGACGCGCTCGATCGCGCCGCGAAGCTCGGCCTGGAGCGGCTCGAGCGGCGTGGCGGTGTCAAAGAGCGGAATCGGCATCGAGCCTGAGGCTAGACGGCGCGGCGGCACGGGGCGCGGCGCCGCCGGCAACGGCGGGAGCGCCGACTAGCATCTGCTGGGATGAAGGCGGTCATTCTCGCTGGTGGCCTGGGGTCGCGGCTCGCCGAGGAGACGGCGCTTCGGCCCAAGCCGATGGTCGAGATCGGCGGCAAGCCGATCCTCTGGCACATCATGAAGCTCTACTCGGCCCACGGGATCGACGACTTCGTGATCTGCCTCGGCTACAAGGGCTATCTGATCAAGGAGTACTTCGCCAACTACCACCTCCACACGTGCGACGTGACCTTCGACGTCGCGGCCGGGACGTTCGAGGTCGACCGCTCGCAATCGGAGCCGTGGCGCGTGACGCTCGTCGACACCGGCGACGCGACGATGACCGGCGGACGGATCGCGCGCGTGCTACCGCAGCTCGGTGAGGAGTTCTGCCTGACCTACGGCGACGGCGTCGCCGACCTCGACATCGGCGCGCTGATCGCCTTCCACCGCGCGCAGGACGTGCTCTGCACGGTGACCGCCGTCCAGCCGCCCGGCCGCTTCGGCGCGCTCGAGCTCGATCCCGAGCGTGACCGCGTGAGCCGCTTCCAGGAGAAGCCGCGCGGCGACGGCACGTGGATGAACGGCGGCTTCTTCGTCTGCTCCTCGCGCGTCGGCGACTACATCGCCGGCGACGACACCGTCTGGGAGCAGGCGCCGCTGCAAAGCCTGGCGCGCGACGGTCAGCTGGCCTCCTTCCGCCACGAGGGGTTCTGGCACGCGATGGACACGCTGCGCGACCGCAACAGCCTCGAGGAGCTGTGGGGCTCGGGCCGCGCGCCCTGGCGGGTATGGGAGTAGACCCGGGGTTCTGGCGCGGGCGCCGCGTCCTGCTCACCGGACACACGGGCTTCAAGGGCAGCTGGCTCTCGCTGTGGCTTCAGGAGCTCGGAGCCCAGGTCGTCGGCCTCTCGGTCGACATCCCGACGAGCCCGTCGCTTTACGAGCTCGCCGGTCTCGAGCGCTCGATGGAATGGATCCGCGCCGACGTCCGCGACCACGACGCGGTGCGCGCGGCGATCGACCGCGCCGCGCCGGAGATCGTGATCCACATGGCGGCGCAGGCGCTCGTCCGCCGCTCGTTCGCGCAGCCGCGCGAGACCTACGAGACGAACGTGATGGGCACCGTCAACGTGCTCGAGGCCGCGCGCGGGCGCGATGAGCTGCGCGTGCTCGTCAACGTCACCTCCGACAAGTGCTACGAGAACCGGGAGTGGGAGCGCGGATACCGCGAGGGCGACGCGCTGGGCGGCAGCGATCCCTACTCGAGCTCGAAGGGAGCCGCGGAGCTTGTGACCGACGCCTACCGGCGCTCCTTCTTCGCCGGCCCGGAGGCGACGCGAATCGTCTCCGCGCGCGCCGGCAACGTGATCGGCGGCGGCGACTGGAGCGAGGACCGCCTCGTCCCCGATCTGATCAAGGCGGTGCTCGCCGGCGCGACGCTGCGCGTGCGCAACCCGACGGCGGTCAGGCCGTGGCAGCACGTGCTCAACCCGCTGAGCGGCTACCTCGTCCTCGCGCAGGCCGCCTGGGAGGACCCCGCGATCGCCGGCGCCTGGAACTTCGGGCCGCCCGACGACGACGCCCGCCAGGTCGGCTGGGTAGTCGAGCAGCTGGCGGCACGCTGGCCCGGCGGGGTTCACTGGGAGCGCGACGAGGGCGACGCTCCGCACGAGGCCCACTACCTCAAGCTCGACTCCTCGCACGCCCGCTCGAGCCTCGGCTGGCAGCCCGCCTGGAGCCTCGAGCCGGCGCTCGACGCGACCGTGTCGTGGTATCGCAGCTACGCCGACTCGGGCGATCTGCGCGCGCTGACGCTCGCGCAGATCGGCGAGTTCTCGGCCGTTTAGCGCGCCGCGCGCTCGAGCGTGTCGAGCACGACCGCGGGGTCAAAGCGCGCTTCGAGCTCCGCCGCGCTCGCCGCGGGCTGTGTCGGCGCCGTCAGCGCCGCCGCGAGCTCCTCCGCGGTCGCGTAGCGGCGGACCGGGAGGCCCTCGTACTCCGATTGCCAGATGTGCGCGCGCACGATCGCCGGACGGCCGTGGGCGAGCGCCTCGAGCACGACAGTCGGCTGGCCCTCGGTCGCCGTCGAGGGCACGACGATCAGATCGACCCCGGCGAGGAAAGCGCCGACGTCAGCGACGTGGCCGAGCAGCTCGACGCGCTCGCCGAGACCGTGTGCGTCGATGCGCGCCCGCACGGCGTCGCTGTAGCCGGCGTCCTGGAAGGGCGCGGCGACGCGCAGTCGCGACCACGCCTGCGGCGAGCTGGCGAGCTCGTCGATCAGCTCGACGATGCCTTTGCCGGCGAACATCCGCGAAAGCACGCCGACGAGCGGCGGTTTCGCCGCGGGAGCCGGCGCTCGCGCCGCCACGATGCTCTGGATCTCGGCGGGCGTCAGGAAGTTCGCCACCCGCGCGACGCTGCGTCCGGGAAGCGCGGCGCGGTAGGTCTCAACACCCGCGTCGCCGATCGCCGCGACGCCGCCGAAGCGGCGCAGCGACCAGCGTGCCGATGGCCGCCGCGCGCTGTCCTGCTCGTGCATCAGCGAGACCAGGCGCAGCCCGCGAAGGCCGCGCGTCGCGAGGATCGCGTAGGCCTGGGCACGCGCGGTGTTGGCGACGAGCAGCGTGTCGCGCGGCGCGCGCGCCAGCAGCCGCCGCAGGCGCCACAGCGCCACCGCAGCGGGGGCGGCATAGCGCGGCGCGGGCAGCGGAAAGTCGGTGGCGAGCACGGCGACGCCGGCGGCGCGGGCACGGCTCGCGAGCTCGCTGCTATCCGGGCAGATGATCAGGGCCTCGCGGGGCTTGGCGCCCAGCCAGCTGCACAGGCGTATCGCAAAGGCCTCGGCGCCGCCCATGATCGGGGCGTCGTCGATGACCCAGACGGCGCCCGCGTCAGTCGCCGGCACGAGCGCTGAAACGGACGCGGGCGCGCTGCGGCTGATCGGCGGGGCGCGGGATCCCGCCGCGCCGGGTGTCGTCGGATTCGGTGAGGCTGAAGGCGGCGCGCAGGAAGTAGCTCTGGCCGGTGGGGTGGAAGTTGACGAGCCCGAGCGGCCGCGCGAGGTTCTGATCGATCTCGACGCGCACGTGATGCTCCGCGTCGCCGATCAGCAGCAGACCCTCAGTCACGCCGAGCCCGATCCGCGCCGAGACGAGCGCCGAGACGGAGGAGCCATGGTCGAACGCCTCGCCGCCGAGCGCGTGCCGTTCGAGGCTCGCGCCGCCGTTGTGGGTCGCGTACCACAGCGAGGCGATGTCGAAGGCCTCGGGGTTGAGCGTCAGGTGGCCGAGGCGCAGCGAGCCCGGCGGCAGCTCGCTCCAGCGGAGCGTCCAGGTGAGCTCGACGCTGCCCGCGGCGCCGTCGATCGCGACGGACTTCTCGATCAGACCGAGCGGGCTCTCGTAGACGCCGTGCACCGTCAGGGTGTCGCCGTCCTCGCTGAATCGCGGCGTCATCGGCTCGAGGTCGGTGACCTTCTGGCGCAGCGGCGCCTCCTGCACGAGGTTGCCGGTGTACCAGTCGGCGCTGAGCTCGATCAGCTCGAAGTAGCCGTGGTCGATTCCTCCGAACAGCGACTGCTCACCGATCGAGCGGTCGACGAAGGAGGCGATCGCCAGACCGCGTCGCGTGTTGAGGACGACCTCGAGCTCGCCGCGGCGGATTCGCAGCAGTCGCCCCTCGAGCTCGACTCCCGCCGGCGGCGCTTCGACGCCGTCTCCGGCGGCCGCCGGCACGAGCGTGGGTGTGACGCCCACGCGCGCCTCCATCGCGGCGAGCCGCTCGAGCAGCCCGCTCCAGCGCGCCTGTGTGATGTGGGTGCGGAAGTCGGACGCCCACAGCGCGCAGAGCTCGCGCCAGTCCTCGGCGCTCTCGTTGCCGTCCGAGCGCAGGGCGTCGTAGATTCGCCAGCAGCGCGTGTTGATGCCGACGTCGTCGCGGCCGGTGACCGCCCAGCGTGAGATGTTGTACTTCTCCTGCTTCTTGACCGGGATCGGCTGCGCGGGCGCCTCGAGCGCGAGCGGCTCGCCCGGCTCGAGCGTCGCGAGCACGTCGCTCGGCAGCGCGGGCGTGCCCAGGCCGGCGGCGTCGATCGCGTGCAGCCCGGCCGCGATCCGGTCCCACTCGCGCTCGGCCAGCTCGGGCTCGGCGGCAAAGCGCCCGGGGCGGCGGTCGAAGACCTCGGCGTCGTTGGCGTAGAGCATCAGCGCCCCGCCGCCGTCGGCGACCGTCTCGGCGACGAAGCGCACGTAGTCATCGAGCGTCATCTCCCCGTGCGCGTGGCGCTGGAACTTCTGGAAGGCGATCGACTCGCTCCACAGCAGCGGGATCGATCCGTCGGTTCCGCGCGCGAGCTGCGGGTGCTGGCGCAGGCTGCGGTCCCAGTTGAGGTGCGAGCGGTAGGCGTTGTCCCAGTCGGCGATCACCGCCTCGAAGCCGGCCTCGCGATAGATGTCGACGAGTCCCGGCGAGTAGGCCTGCTCGCTGATCAGCGCGACACGCGGGCGCGTGTCGAGCAGTTCGGCGTACGAATCGAAGCCGAGCCGTAGATTCCAGCGGTTGACCTCCGCGGGCAGCAAGGGCGCCGCGCACTGTGCGTAGCCGCTGCCGACCAGCTCGACGCGCCCCGCCCGGATCAGCTCGCGGGTCTGGGCGATCCAGTCGGGGTCGTGAGCGGCGATCTGCTCGAGCGTCCAGCCGGACGCCTCGATCGCGATCGGGAACGGCGCGCGTTCGGCGAGTGCGAGCATCGGGCGGTAACACAGCGCGACAACCTCGGCCTGGTCGGCCTCCTCGAGCGAGGAGTAGGCGAGGTTGAGGTGAAACATGCAGACGAGCAGCGTCGCGCGCCGATCCGCGCGCTCGGTGCCCGGGCTGCCGGCGGCCGTCCGGCTTGCCACCTCAGGCGAGCTCCGCCCAGCGGCTCGGGTCAAGCAGTCGAGCGTCGAGACCCTCGCCCCAGTGTCCGTCGAGTGCGCGGGCGGCGTCGAGGAAGCGCTCGGCCCCGTCGAGGAGCTCCTCGAGCTCCTCGACGTCGCGTGGCCCAAGCAGCGTTGCGCTGATCCCGGGCCGCGTCAGCGCGAAGGCGACCGCGGCGCCGGGCAACTCCTCCCAGCTGCAGTCAAACGCCGCGCGGAAGGCGTCGGCGGCTGCTCTTAACGGCGCGAACGCGCCGCCGAGCTCGCGCCCCGCCGTGCTCAGCACGCCGCGCAGCAGGACCGAGCGCCCGATCAGGCTCGTGCCGCTCCGCTGCGCGGCGGCCGCCAGCGTTCGCTCGGGGCGGCGGTCGAGCGCGCTGTGGGCGACCTGGACGGCGTCGAAAAGCGGGCACTCGATCGCCGCGAGCGCGTTGTCCTCGCCGTAGACGCTCGCGCCGCAGGCGCGCACGATGCCCTCGTCGCGCAGCGTCTCGAGCGCGGCCACGACATCGCCGTGCTCGATCAGCACGCGATCGGCGTTGTGGACCGCCAGCACGTCGATGCGCTCGCGCCGCAGCAGCCTCCGGCTGCGTTCGGCCGAGCGGCGGACGTGCTCGGCCGTCGCCGCCCGATCGAGCGCCTCCCAGCCCTGCGGCGGGATCGCGAGCTTGGTCGCGATGACGCAGTCGGCGCCCTCGCACGCGGCTCCGACCGCCGCCTCGCTGTCGGCGTAGGCGGGTGCCGTGTCAATCAGCGAAACGCCGCGCGCGAGCGCCCGCTCGATCGCCGTAGCGACGCTCTGCGCCGGCGGCGCCGGCCGCTGTGCCCCGGGGGCTCCGTAGGGGACGGTGAGCGCGGCTGTGCCGATCCCGAGCGCGCCGACCCGGACGTCTGAGCGGCCGAGGGGGCGCGAGCGCTCGCAGAGGCTCGCGAGCGAGCCGCCTCGCGGTGGCATCGTCACCTCGCGCCCGCTAACCGTGTGAGCGGAAGACGACACCCGGTGCCGGGCCCTCGAGTTGGGAGGCGACGTCGCCTGCGACGTAGGCCGCCTCCATCCGCTCGAACGCCGCTTCGACGACCGACAGCGTGCGCTCGATGTCCGCCTCGGTGTGGCTGTAGGTGGGGAAGATCGGCACGCCGAACAGCACGCCGCGCTTGTGCGCCTCCTGAAGGAAGAGCGCGCGCAGCTCGATTGGCGCGGCATCGTAGCTGCCGCCGAAGGTGATCCCGGAGCGCGGCGGGTTGCCGCCCAGTGAGACGTCGAAGGAGACCTGCTCGCCTAGTCTGCGGACGCCGCCGCGCAGCTGCTCGCCGCGCGCCCAGATGTGCTCGAGCACCGGCTCGGACTCGATCACATCAAGCGTCGCGAGCGCCGCGGCGAGCGAGACCGTCTCGCCGGAGTAGGTCATCGAGAAGAAGATCTCCTCGAAGGCCTCCATCGCCGCCGCGCTGCCGACGATCGCCGACAGCGGATAGCCGTTGGCGACCCCCTTGCCGTAGCACGCGAGGTCGGGGCGGATGCCGTAGAGCTCCTGCGCCCCGCCGAGGGCGTAGCGGAAGCCGGTGACGATCTCGTCAAGAACGAACAACGCGCCGTGGCGGTGCGTTGCGTCGATCGCGGCCTGCAGGTAGCCCTCGTCGGGCTCGGTCCCGGGCAGTTCCATGACGACCGCCGCGACCTCGTGCGCGGACAGCGCGGCCTCGAGCGCGGCGAGGTCGTTGAAGGGCACCGAGTGGGTCAGCTCGACGTGCAGCCTGGGAATACCGGCGTTGCGCTCGGTGGTGGCGATGTACCAGTCGTGGTACCCGTGATAACCGGTTGCGATCACGTGCTCGCGGCCCGTGAGGGCGCGCGCGGCGCGCACCGCGCCGCCGGTCGCGTCGGCGCCGTTCTTGGCGAAGCGCACGCGCTCGGCGCAGGGGATGACGTCGACCAGCCGCTCGGCGAGCTCAACCTCCTTGGGGTGCATCAGCGTGAACGTCGTGCCCTCGTGGATCTGGGCGATCACGGCCGCGGTCACCGGCGGGTAGTCGTAGCCGAGCAGGATCGGCCCGAGCGCCATCGGGTAGTCGATGTACTCGTTGCCATCGACGTCCCACACGTGGCAGCCCTTCCCGCGCGCCAGGTACTTGGGCGAGACCCCGTCGACGAACTGGGACGGTCCCTTGCTGAGGGTCTGCGTTCCGGCCCGGATCACGCGCTGG
>DATGHN010000270.1:0-2983 GCA_035308005.1 Solirubrobacteraceae bacterium | reverse complement strand
CGGCCCTGGATCTCGCGCGCCTCGCGCGTGCGCTGATGCGAATTCGCGTCTTCCGCGCGGTCGTCGATGAGCCGAGCGCCAGGCTCGCCGACGGGATCGTCGTCGACAACCGCAACGACCTGGTCGGCGCCTACCCCTGGGTCGTCGGTGTCAAGACCGGCAACACCACCGACGCCGGCGAGTGCCTCGTCGCCGCGGCGCGCCTGGATGGCGTCCGCCTGATCAGCGTCGTCCTCGGCGCGCCCAGCGAGGCCGACCGCGACTCCGACACGCTCGCGCTGCTGCGCTACGGGTTGAGCCTCTACCGAAGCGCCTCGGTCGCCGTGCGCGGCCGCGTCTACGCCACCGTTCCGGTCAGCGGCAGAAACCGCCCCGCGCGGCTGATCGCCTCGCGAACGCTTCGGATCGTGCTCGCTCGCGCGGTCCGCCTGCACGTGGCGTTGCGGGTGCCGCGGCGGCTTACGGGGCCGATCGCGGCCGGCGAGCGCGAGGGGTCGCTGGTCGTCAGCGAGGACGGCCGGACCGTGAAGACGGTCGCGCTCGTCACCGCGGCGGCGGTTCCGCGGCCGCGGCCGCGTTCGCACGCGCTGCGCATCCCGGCCGTCGCCTGGTACGGCGGCGGCGCTGGCGCGCTTTTGCTTCTCGTGGTTGGATGTAGCCTGCCTTTGATGCGAAGGCGCGCCGCGCGGGAAGCGGCCCCAGGGCTCCAGCCGTGATCATCACCGTCACACTCAACGCGGCGATCGACAAGTCGCTCTCGGTGCCGAGCTTCCGCCTCGGGCGTCGTCACCGCACGGTGGAGCGCCGGGCGCTCGCCGGCGGCAAGGGCGTCAATATCGCGCGCACGCTCAAGACGCTTGGCCTGCCGGTCATCGCGACGGGATTTCAGGGGGGGCCGACCGGCACCCAGATCGTCGCGCAGCTCGGCGAGGAGTCGATCCTCCACGACTTCGTGCGCATCGGCGGGGAGTCGCGGACGAACACTTCGGTGCTCGACCCGACCACGGGCGAGCAGACCGAGATCAACGAGCAGGGCCCGACGGTCGAGCCCGACGAGGTAGAGCAGTTCCGCGAGAAGCTCCTCTACCTGGCGAGCGGCGCCTCGATCGTCGTCTTCGCGGGCTCGCTGCCGCGCGGCGTGGAGCCCGACCTGTACGCGCAGCTGGTTCGCTCGCTGCGCAAGCTCGAGGTCACGACGATCGTCGACACCGACGGCGAGGCGCTGCGCCACGCGGTGCGGGCCGAGCCCGACGTCGTGTCGCCCAACGTCGTCGAGGCCGAGGAGCTCGTCGGCCACGAGTTCGGCGACGACGCGGACGCCGCGGGCGCGGTGCGGGAGATCGTCGCGCTCGGCGCTCGCTCGGCGATCATGACCACGCGCGACGGGTGCTGGGCGCAGATGCTCGTCGACGGCTCGCCGCAGGCATATCGCGTCACGGTGCCGGCGCAGGAGTCGGTTGCCGCGATCGGCTCGGGCGACGCTTTTCTGGCCGGCTACATCGCGGCCCGCTACCGCGGTTCGCCGCCCGCCGAGTGCCTTCGCTATGGGGTCGCCTGCGGCGCGGAGTCCACAGGTCGCCTCGGCGCCGGCCTGATCGACGTCCGCGCGGCCGAGCGGCTGCTCGTCGATGTCGCAGCGAGCGAGCTGGAGGCGCCCGCCGGAGTCGGCTGAGATGTATCCTCGCAAGGGGTGGTTGCCGCCGCTCGACGTGAGCTTCGGCCACCCGCCGTCCGTCCGCCTCGAGACCTAGGATGCTGCAATGGAAGTAGAGATCGGCCGCGGGAAGAAGGCGCGGCGCGCGTACGGCTTCGACGACATCGCAATCGTCCCATCGCGGCGCACACGCGACCCCGATGATGTCGACATCACCTGGAAGATCGGCGACTATCGCTTCGAGCTCCCGGTCCTCGCGAGCGCGATGGACGGCGTCGTCTCGCCGACCACGGCCGGAATCATCGGCCGCCTCGGCGGTCTCGCGGTGCTCAACCTCGAGGGCATCTTCACCCGCTACGAGGACGCCGAGGAGCAGCTCGAGCGGATCGCGACGCTCAGCAAGGAGGAGGCGACCCATGAGATGCAGCGCATCTACATGGAGCCGGTCAAGGACGAGCTGATCGCGCAGCGCATCCGCGAGATCAAGTCCGAGGGCGTCGTCTGCGCGGCTTCGCTGACCCCGCAGCGCGTGCTCCGCTACTACGAGACCGCGCTCGAGGCGGGCCTCGACATCCTCGTCATCCAGGGCACCGTCGTCTCCGGCGAGCACGTCTCGGCGACGACCGAGCCGCTCAACCTGAAGGAGTTCATCCCCGAGCTCGACGTTCCGGTTATCGCCGGCGGCTGCGCCTCCTACCACACGGGCCTTCACCTGATGCGGACCGGAGCGGCGGGCGTGCTCGTCGGCGTCGGGCCCGGCGCTGCGTGCACGACGCGCGGCGTGCTCGGTATCGGCGTGCCGCAGGCGACGGCGATCGTCGACGTCGCGGACGCCCGCGCGACGCACATGAAGGAGACGGGTGAGTACGTCCAGGTAATCGCCGACGGCGGGATGCGGACCGGCGGCGACGTGTCGAAGGCGATCGCCTGCGGCGCCGACGCCGTGATGATCGGCTCGCCGCTCGCGCGCGCCTTCGAGGCGCCGGGGCGCGGCTACCACTGGGGAATGGCGACGTTCCATCCCACGCTCCCGCGCGGAGCACGCGTCGCGACGCGCCAGAACGCGACGCTCGAGGAGATCCTGACCGGCCCCGCCCACGAGAACGACGGCACGCTCAATCTGTTCGGAGCGCTTCGGACCTCGATGGCCACATGCGGCTACAAGGACGTCGCCGAGTTCAACCGCGCCGAGCTCGTGATCGCGCCGGCCCTGCAGACCGAGGGCAAGCAGTTGCAGCGCGACCAGGGTGTCGGCATGGGCGCTCGTGGCCACGCTGCGCCCGCACCGGTTCCCGTCCCCGTCGACCAGGGACCGGCCCTCGTCAATGT
>DATGHN010000269.1:0-2092 GCA_035308005.1 Solirubrobacteraceae bacterium | reverse complement strand
GCCGGCTTTCAGTCCGAGAGCGACCAGGCGGTGGCGCGCAGTGCCTCGGCCTGCGCGGCGGCAGCCGAGGCCGGCTCGGCGCCGCTTTCAAGATGGGCGTTGACGATTGCCCGGGAAGCTGTGATGAGCCCCGCCGCGCGTCCCGGAGCGAACGCCGCCGCGAGATCCTCGACGCGCCCTCCCTGGGCGCCGACCCCGGGCAGCAGGAACACCGATCGCGGCATCAGCTCGCGTGCGCGCTCGAGATGCTCCGGGCGGGTCGCGCCGAGGACCGCGCCGACGTCGGACAGTCCGTCCCCGGCGCCCGCGAGCTCATCGACGAGCCGCGCCAGGCGCTCCCACAGCGGACCGCCGGCCGCGAGCTCGAGGTCCTGCACGTCGGCCGCCCCGCGGTTCGACGTTCGTACGAGAACGAACACCCCGCAGCCGCTCGCGACGAGCGGCTCGAGGCTGTCGCGGCCGAGCAGCGGGTTGGCGGTGAAGGCGTCGGCGCCGAGCGCGGAGAGCGCCTGCGCGTAGGCCGCCGCGGTGACGGGCACATCGCCGCGCTTTCCGTCGGCGATCACCAGCAGGTCCGCCTCGTGGGCGGCCGCCACGGTCTCCTCGAGCGCCGCCCAGCCCGCCGCGCCGAGCCGCTCGAAGCAGGCGAGCTGCGGCTTGATCGCGACGCATGCCCCGCCCGCCGCGGCGATCACCGCCCGGCAGTGGCGCGCGAGCGCCGGGCCATCGACGCCGCCGGCGGCCGGCCAAAGCGCCGCCGGGTCGGGGTCGAGGCCGAGCACGATCTGCGATTCGCGCCGCGCCACGGCGTCGCCGAGGCGCCCCGCAAACCGCTCGCTCAACGAACCGCCTGCTTGAGGCGCACGCCGGCCGTGAAGCGCGGCACGGCGGTCGTCGGGACCGTGATCCGCTCTCCCGTCCGTGGGTTGACGCCCGCGCGGCCCGTGTACTGCGCCACGTGGAACTTGCCGAAACCCGTCAGCTGCACCGAGTCGCCCTCGCGCAGCGCCTCCTCGATCACCTCGAGCGTCGCGTCGACGGCGCGCGCCGCTTGTGGCCGGGGCAAATCCGTCGCCGCAGCGACGAGGTCGATGAGGTTTTGGCGGTTCATCTGAAGGTCTGTTGAGCGCCGCCTCTCTACACGCCAAGATACACCTGTGTCGCTTTCGCGCATCGGATGGGTGCTGACGGTCATAGCCTGCTTGATCACGGCCGCCGTGATGCTGCTTCGGCACTACACCGGGTATCCGGCCGTCGCCGTCGCCGTCGCGGCCGCGGCGGCGATCAACCTCCGCTAACGCCACCAGGAGCGCAGACCATGAGCGAAGCCAAGGCCAAGCACCACCGCTGGGACGACGTGACGCGCGAGCAGCTGAGCCCGTCGATCGCGCGGCGCATGATCGCGACCGATCGCGTGACGCTCGTCCAGTTCAATCTCGAGCAGGGCGCGCTCGTCGCCGAGCACCGCCACCCCAACGAGCAGGTCACCTACATCGTTGAGGGCCATCTGCGCTTCCATCTCGGCGAGGACGGCGAGGATGTCGTCGACGTCAAGAGCGGCGAGGTGCTACACATCCCGCCGGACCTCCCGCACAGCGCCGACGTCGTCGAAACGACCTTCGCCATCGACGTCTTCACGCCGCGGCGCGAGGACTGGCTCGCCGGCGAGGACGCCTACCTGCGCGGGGGCTGAGTCCGGACGAGCTCGGTGTCGGGCGTGACGCGATCGCGCGGCTCGACGTGGACGAGGATGTCGGCGCCGGACAGGCGGTCGCGGATCGCGTTGGTCAGCTCGTGGGCGGCGAAGTGGGCGGACTCGAGCGTCATTCCGTCCTCGAACTGCAGGTGGACATCGACGTAGCGTCGCGCGCCGGCCTGGCGCGCGCGCAGCGCGTGGAAGCCGACGACGCCGCGCTGCGCGCCTAGCTCGCGGATCGTCGCGCGGATCCACTCGAGCTCCTCCTCGGGCAGCGCCTCATCGACAAGCGCGCGTGCCGAGCGAAGCAGGATCCGCCCGCCGGCGACCGTGACGCCGAACGCAACGACCAGCGCAACCGCCGGGTCGATCCACTGGGCGCCCGTCGCGGCGACC
>DATGHN010000268.1:0-2099 GCA_035308005.1 Solirubrobacteraceae bacterium | reverse complement strand
CAAGTCCCGGGGCAGCGCCCCGGAAACCCTGCACCCACCACCCGACCCTCAACATGACACCCGCCAACGCTCAGCCCGACGCAAAAAACGGCCAACCACCCCTTGACACCACCCGCCCCTTCATGGATGACAACACCTCATCCATATGAGCCCGGATCCTGCGGTAGGCGCGTGACAGTGACTGCGCGTGGCCACGTGAGGGGTTGGTAGCGGGTTGATCAGCGATGCGGGTAGCTTGGGTGTCCGTGACGCGTTGCGGCGAGGTGCGTTTCGGTGCGCGTGACCCGTTTCGGCGCAGCGGTGAGCGTGGCCGGCTGGCCGGCGGTCTGCTTGGTGGGTGGTGGGACGCGGGGCGGCTGCGCTCAGCCGCTGGCGGTCGCGAGCGTCTTGAGTTTCTCGAATGCGCTGACGAGCTCGGCCGCCCACGGCCACGTGTCTTGCAGGTGGAGTTTGGCGCGACGGCCGTGGAATGCGAGCCGGCCAGCGACGTGCATCAATCGGTAGCGAAGCCGCTTGGGCTCGGCCTTGGCGAGCGCGCCGTCGAGCACGAGCGCCTGGGTCCAGACGATCAGGTCATGGGCGAGCATCACGATCTCCAACCAGACCTCGTTGAGCGTGAACTGCTTGAACGGGAACTTCGCAAGGCCGGTGTCCTTGTCGTCGCGGATGCGGTCCTCGACGTGCGCGTGTTGGCGGTGACGGCACTCCAAGACGGCGATGTCGGGATCGGTCTGGTCGGTGAGGATCGCTTGGAAGCGGTAGCCGTCATGGTCGGTGAAGCTGAGTTGGGCGCCGGGGTGCGGGCGCTCACGGCGCACGATCAACCGCGAGCCCTCGGGCCAGCCGCCCAGGTCGACCAGGTCGGTGATCTCGCAGACCTCGCCGTTGGCGCGCTCGCTGCCGTCCGCGTCGAGCGCCGCGACCCACGCATCGGCGGGGACGTTGAGGATCGCGCTGCGGACCGCTTCGGTCAGCTCGTAGCCGACCGAGAACCGCAGATCCTCCTCGTGGCAGTAGTCCAGCAGCGCGTGCGTCGCGCCGGCACTATCAGCCCGGACCAGGATCTCGATCGTCTCGACGTACGTGCGCGGGATCTGCGCGAGCGCCAACTCCAACACGACCATGTGGTCAACCGCGGTGTTCGCGCCGGCGTTCCCGGGCCGCAACAACGCGCCGAGCGCCTCCCGCGTCTCATCCAGATACGCGTGCAACGGAAAGAACCCGTAGCCGCCCTTATAGCTGCCGGCCGCCTGCTCCTTCTCGGAGTGCGCGGTGACCAGCGTCGCGTCCAGGTCGATCGTCAACCGCTCCGGCGCGCCGTGAAGGTCCCAGAACCGCTCGCGCGCCCGCGCGTGCGCCGCCCGCAACAACTCCAGCCCGCCCGCCGTCGAGGCGATCCTGTCGATCACCCGAAACGCCGTCGAGTCAGACGCGACCGGCCCGAACAGCGCCTCCTGGTCGCGCACCGCACCCAGATCAGCGACACACTCGCCGCCGTCGGCCAGCATCACCACCAGATCCCGGACCACCCTTCCTGGGTCATGACCGCGACGACGCGCCTTCAAGCCCGCCAGCCGCAACGACAACGCCTTCGTCAGCCCAAGCTTGTCAGCGACCCCCGCCAGCAACGCGCTGCCCGCGTGCGACACCAACCCCGTACCGTCCGCCGTGACATCTACCGTAACCGAGCGCCCATCGCGCATCACCCGCAAGGTGAACCTCCAAGCCAGGGATCAGGACCTTCGCAAGCCCCAGAATCCCTGCTCAGCCGGACAGAACCGCGCCCCCGGGCGCGGTTCTTATTGCACGCCCCGGGCTAGGGCCGAGCGCCTCGCCGCCGCGTCAGCGCGACCCCGGCGAGGCACAGCGCCCCGCCGATCAGCGACACCGCCGCCGGCACCTCGCCGAGCGCAAGCCAGCTGATCATGATCGTCAGCGGGGGGACGAGGTAGGTCGTCGCGCCCTGGCGGGCCATGCCCGAGCGCGACAGCGCGAACGCCCAGGTCGTGAAGCCGACCGCGGTCGGGCCGATCCCGAGGTAGGCGACGAGCAGCGTGCTCGAGGCCGGGGCGCGGCCGACGTCGTGGACGAGCGCGGGC
>DATGHN010000267.1:0-7375 GCA_035308005.1 Solirubrobacteraceae bacterium | reverse complement strand
GCACTCGGCGATCGACTACCAGTCGTTCGCGGGCGTCGGCGCTGTCGGCCTCGTGATACCCCTCAGCTGCATCTTCGCCGGACTCAGCGTGATCGTCGATCGCCACTCCGGCGCGCAACGGGAACTGCTTGCCGCGCCGGTCTCCCGCGCCTTTCTCGTGCTCGGCAACCTGATCGTCGCCGTCGCGCTCTCGGCAATCCAGGCCATCGTGCTCGTGGCGCTGACCGCCCTTCGTGGCGGCGCCTTCAATGTCACCGCCACGGGCATCGCCTGGGCGTTCGCCGCCGGGCTGCTGTTCACCATATTCATGTACGGACTGGCGGAGACGCTTGCCGCCCGGATCGGCAAGGCCGAGGAGTACATCGGCGCCGTCCCGGCCGTCGCGATCCTGCCGTTCTTCTTCGCCGGCGCCCTGTATCCGATCAGCGCGATGCCCGGCGTAATGACCACGATCGCCAAGTTCCTGCCACTCACGCACGCGCTGGCGGTGCTGCGCTACGGGCTGATCGACCCGCACGGCCAGGGGTTGCACGCAATCTGGGGCGCCGGCAACGCATCAGCGCAAGCGCTCGCGAGCCTCGCCGTTGTTGCCCTCTACGCAGCCGCGCTGACTGCGATCTCAATTCGCGCGTTCACCCGCGCGGCGGTTAAGTGAGCGCCATCGCGCTTTGGCGGACGAACCGACACGAGCGACGGTCGGTGGGCCAGCCGACCGCGGCCCAGCCGACGGTGAACTCGAGGTGTATGGCTCCGGGCTCAAGACCGCCGGGTCGCTCGCCGATGTACGCGGCATCGATTGGGCCCATCCCGCCTGTGCGCCTAAGGGTGACGCACAGACACCTCAGCTGTGGGCAGCCGCCAGGGATGCCATGGGGACCGGTGCCAGATCCATTTCGTCGGTGGTCGCGGCTATGGTAGGCAGCACGCGATGAGCTCCGACCCGTTCGCGCAGCCCCCTGAACGCCAGCATGCGGTTCGTGCTTACAACCAGCGCATGGCCAAGCGGGTGGCTCGAAGGGCTCATGTCGATGACGAAGGTGCCGTGGCCGTTGCGTTCACCTTCAACAACCTGGCCACCTCGGTCATTCTCGGTGCGATCGTGGACATCGCGAGATTTGTTCCGATCATCGGCACTTACGCCGAGATCGCGGTCAGCGTCGTCGCGTTCTATTTCCACCGAATCGTGCTGGTTACGAACGAGAACGTCTACGTGTTCCGCGACTGGCCATTCCACGTTCCCGGCAAGATGCTGATGAAGGCTCAACGGGGACCGGGCGTCGTGCAGCTCGGCGCTCCTACTGCCTCATCGTTCATGCGATTCATCCGCCGCGGTCAGCTGAACTTTCAAGACGGAACGATCGTGTACCACTCGTTTGTCTTTATCCGCCGGGCGCAGTACATCGCGCAAGAAGCCAATCTGCCAGCGGGCCATTAGCGTCTGATCGGCCGCTGTCCGGGCCTGCGGCTTGACGACGGCCGCCGGCTTGACGGCCGAGAGAAGAATCAAAACGGCGGTGTGAACTTGACCGGCCCACCTCGCCACCGCGATGATCCCAATGTGTCGGCACCTTTGTTGACGCCTGAGACCATTGCTCTCGCCGACGTGGATCCGCCGAGCTAACAGTGCCTGGGTCGTCGCGTTCGTCGACCGCGAGACGCCGCGGGGCTCGCCTCGCGCGTCACGGCTGGCTGCGCTGATGTCGGGAGCAACGGTTGCCGAGAGGTTTCCTCTCGGCAACGCACTACGGCTCGCGGACCTTGAGCGATATGACAACGCGGCGCTGCTCCGCAGCCTCCGCGAGCGGGAGCCGGTGACGTGGTTTGCCGAACAGGGCGTGTGGCTCGTCACCAGCAAGGAGCTTTTCGACGCGGTGATGATGGACCCGACACGCTTCGTCGTCGACGTGCCGGACAACCCGCAGGCGGTGGTGCTCGGCCGGATGATGCTGGCTGTCGACGAGCCGCACCACACGCGCCACCGTGCTCCTTTTGCGACGCCGTTCCGCTACGGCGAAGTGACAGCTCGGTTCAGCGAGCTGGTCGCCAAGCGAGTGGACGACTTGCTCCGCCGATTCGAGCGCGAGGGCACCTGCGAGCTCGCGGCTGCATTCGCCAATCCATTTGCCGTCAGCGTGGCGAGCGATGTGCTCGGCCTCGGGCTTGAACATATCGATGAGGTGCACGACATCTACGGCGCCTTCGCAGACGGCATGGTCGGCTATCAAGACCCTGCGGCTGTAGCACGAGCGCGGGAGGCCAGCAATCGCCTGCACGACTTCCTGATGCCCGCCGTCGAGCGGCTTCGGTCCGTCGGCGACGAGTCGATGCTCGCGGCGGTGCTGCGTGCCGGCAGCGGCTCGTTCCACGATGACGAGGAGCTTTTCGCGAACCTGCGCGTGATCCTCTTCGGTGCGATCGAAACGGTTGAATCGATGATCCTCAACACGACCTGGGCGCTTTGTCAGCACCCCGAGGAGCTTCGCCGTCTTGCAATCGATCCCGGACTATGGCCTGCGGCGGTTCAGGAGGGGCTCCGGTGGGTGCCGCCCGTCGGCTACGCCGATCGCTGGGCCTCGGCCGACACAGTTCTCGGTGCCGTCGAGATCGCGCGCGGCGACTACCTCGTGCCGGTGATCGCGTCGGCCAATCGCGACCCCGCGGCATTCCCCGATCCGGATCGCTTCGATGTGGGTCGCGGAGACAACCGTCAGAACCTGTCATTCGGCAAAGGCATCCACATGTGCCTTGGCGTCAACCTGGCGCGGCTACAGGGCACCGTTGCCCTGCGCACGCTCTTCGAGCGCCTGCCGGGTCTGCGTCTCGACCCCAGCGACCCGACCGAACCGCTCGGCTTCAACTTCCGCAGGCCGCCGCGGCTCGGGCTCCTGTGGGACGTTTGACCGCGCCGCGACTCCGTGACCGTATCTTTCTCGAACGGGAGCGACGGGACTCGAACCCGCGACCTCCGGCGTGACAGGCCGGCGCTCTAACCGACTGAGCTACGCCCCCAAACTGGGCCCCGGAGTATGACAGTCGTCAGTCGAGCAGATGGCCCGCGCGAACCCGCTCGGCCATCTCGGAGGACTCCGCGCGGTAGCCGGTGCCGTCCTCGAACTCGATGACGGGCAGCCACTTCTGACCGCTCAGCCGCTCGATCTCGGGGCGGCTCCCCTTGCCGAATCCGTGTTTGACGACCTCGTACTCGATGCCCTGCTCGTCGAGCGCGCGCTGCACCCGCCAGCACGCGTCGAGGTTTGTGTGCAGGAACGTCCATGAGCAGCGATGGAGCTTGATCGCCACGGCGGAGCGAGTGTAGCGGTCGGATAGGGTTGGGTCAGATGTCACGCCTCGCCGGCCCGCGGGCGGCCGCGGCCAATCTGGTGGTGCGCGCCGAGCCGGCCGACGCCCCGCCCACTGGCCCGCGTTACCGGTGGGTCGTCCTCTCGAACACCCTGATCGCGAGCCTGATCGTCTCGATCGACTCGACGATCGTGCTGATTGCGTTGCCCGCGATCTTCCGCGGCGTCGGCGTCAATCCGCTTGCCGCCGGCAACACCAAGTACATGCTCTGGATGATCATGGGCTTCCTGATCGTGACGGCGGTGCTCGTCGTCAGCCTGGGGCGCCTGGGCGACATCTACGGCCGCGTCCGCGTCTACAACCTCGGCTTCGCGGTCTTCACGGTCTTCTCGATCCTCCTCTCGGTCACCTGGCTGCACGGCGGCACCGGCGCGAGCTGGCTGATCGTTATGCGCATTGGCCAGGGCCTTGGCGGCGCGATGCTGCTCGGCAACTCGACGGCGATCGTCACCGACGCGTTTCCGGCCGGACAGCGCGGGACGGCGCTCGGGATCATGAACATCGGATTCGTCGCCGGCTCGACCGTCGGCCTCGTGATCGGCGGCGTGCTCGCCCCGATCTCCTGGCGGCTGATCTTCCTGCTCTCCGTTCCGATCGGCCTGATCGGGACGATCTGGAGCTACGTCTCATTGCGCGACATCGGCGAGCGCCGCGCCGCTCACATCGACTGGTGGGGCAACCTGACCTTCGCGGTCGGGCTGATCGCGGTGATGGTCGCGATCACGACCGGCATCCAGCCAGACGGCCGGCACACGATGAGCTGGGGAAGCCCGCGCGTGCTCGCCGAGTTCGCGATCGGTGTGCTGCTGCTGATCGCTTTCGCTGTGGTCGAGTCGCGCGTCCCGGAGCCGATGTTCCATCTGCGCCTTTTCCGCATCCGCGCCTTCACCGCCGGCAACATCGCGAACCTGTTGAGCTCGCTCGCCCGCGGCGGCCTGCAGTTCATCCTGATCATCTGGCTGCAGGGCATCTGGCTGCCCGAGCACGGCTACGACTTCTCAAACACCCCGCTGTGGTCGGGTATCCACATGCTCCCGCTCGTCGGCGGTCTGCTCGTAGCAGGCCCGATCTCGGGCATGCTCTCCGACCGCTTCGGCGCACGACCGTTCGCGACCGTCGGTCCGCTGATCGCCGCGCTCTCCTTCTTTCTGCTCGCGCGACTGCCCGTCGACTTCCCCTACCCGGTCTTTGCGCTGCTGCTGGCGCTGAACGGCATCGGCATGGGGCTCTTCATCTCACCCAACCGCGCCGCCGTAATGAGCAGCCTCCCGCCCTGGCGGCGCGGCGTCGGCGCCGGCATGACGAACACCTTCCAGAATTCAGCCCAGGTGCTCTCGATTGGGATCTTCTTCTCGCTGATGATCATCGGCCTTGCCGGACAGCTCCCGCAGACCCTCGACCACGGCTTCGTCGCGCACGGCGTTGCTCCCGCGACCGCCGCGCGGCTCTCTCATCTTCCGCCCGTGACCACGCTGTTCGCGACGTTCCTCGGCTACAACCCGATGGCGCACCTCCTCGGGCCGCACGTCCTCGCGGGGCTGCCGGCGCACCAGGCCCAACTGCTGACCGGGCACCAGTTCTTCCCGCGCCTCATCACGCGGCCATTCTCCCAGGCACTGAACGCGGCCTTCACCTTCGCCGTGATCGTCTGCGTCCTCTCGTCATTCGCGTCGTTGCTACGCGGCGGCCGGCACGAATGGACGCCGCCCACCCCCACCTCCCCCTAAAACTTTCCGGAACCGACCACGCCCGCCGACGCCCCCACTCCGACGCGCAAGCAGCACGCCCTCGAGATCTTCTCAGGGCTGCCGGCGCACTACGACCGCGCCGGAGCCGCGCTGTCCTTCGGCCAGGATCCTCGCTGGCGCGCGGCGCTCGTCGACGCGCTTGCGCCGCAGGCCGGCGAGCGCGTTCTCGACGTCGCGACCGGCACCGGCATGGTCGCCGCGCGCCTCGCCCGCCGCCACGGCGCTCGCGTTGTCGGTCTCGACCAGAGCCCGCAGATGCTCGCCGCGGCGCGGGCGCGGATCGCGCGCTCACCCGAGCTCGCCGAGCGGATCACGCTCGTTGAGGCGCAAGCCGAGGATTTGCCGTTCGCCGACGGCGGGTTCGACCACCTGAGCTTCACCTACCTGTTGCGCTATGTCGACGACCCTGCCGCGACCGTCCGTGAGCTGGCCCGGGTCGTCAAGCCCGGCGGGCGGATCGCGATGCTCGAGTTCGGCGTTCCGGCGCGCGAGCCGTGGCATCGCCTGTGGAGCATCTACACCCGCTACGGCCTCCCAGCTCTCGGCCGGCTCGTCTCGCGCGAATGGGCCGAGGTCGGTCACTTCCTGGCGCGAAGCATTCCCGACTTCTACGCGCGCCATCCGCTCGCGACCCTGGCGCCGATGTGGGAGGCGGCGGGGATCGGAGCGGTCGAGGTCCGCACGATGAGCTTTGGCGCGGGCGTCGTCATGTGGGGCGTTCGCGATGGCGCGAGCGGCTGAGCGGCCGGCGCTCGCGGCGCGCTCGATCGCCGCAGCACTCGCCGTGCTCCGCCTTCGCTAGCCTCCTGCTCGTGGCTACCCAGATCGAGCTTGCCGCGCGCTTCCTCGAGCTTCACCGGCCGGGCCAGCCGCTCTTGATGCCCAACCCCTGGGACGTCGGCACGGCGCGGATCCTCGCCTCGCTCGGCTTCGAGGCGCTCGCCACGACGAGCGCCGGTCACGCGGTCAGCGAAGGCGGCCTCGACGGCACGATCACGCGCGAGCAGGCGGTCGCCCACGGTGGCGTGCTCGCCGCGGCGGTCGAAGTGCCCGTATCGGCCGACCTCGAGAACTGCTTCGCCGACAGCCCGGACGATGTCGCGCAGACCGTGCGAATGGCGATCGACGCGGGCCTCGCCGGGTGCTCGATCGAGGACTTCACGACCGACGCCGATCACCCGATCTACGAGCTGGGCTTCGCCGTCGAGCGCGTTGCGGCGGCCGCACAGGCGGCGCACGCGGGCGACGTCCATTTCGTCCTCACCGCGCGGGCCGAGAACCATCTGCGCGGTGTTGACGACCTCGACGACACGATCGCGCGGCTACGCGCCTACGGCGAGGCGGGAGCCGACGTCCTCTACGCCCCCGGAATCACGAGCGCTGAAGACATCCGCCGCGTCGTCGAATCCGTCGGGCGCCCGGTCAACGTCCTGACGTTTCCGGGCGTTCCGCCGATCGCCGAGCTGGCCGAGCTCGGCGTCGCGCGAGTGTCGGTCGGCAGCGCCTTCGCGCTGACCGCGATCGCCGCGCTCGCCGAGGCGGCCGAGGAGTTTCGCTCCTCGGGCACCTACGGCTTTCTCGAGCGCTCGTCGGCGGGCTCGCGCGCCACCCGCGCCGCTCTTTAAGGGTCGAGCTGCCCGTCGTAGAGCGCGAACGGCGCGCCCTGCGGGTCTGACACCACCGCGATCTTTGCCATCCCGATGTCGATCGGGCCGGCGATGTTCGCGCCGCCGAGCTCCTCGAGCTTCGCAAGCGAGGCATCGAGATCGTCGACACCGAAATAAACGAGCCAATGCGGCGGGGTT
Source organism: Solirubrobacteraceae bacterium (assembly GCA_035308005.1). Taxonomy (GTDB): domain Bacteria; phylum Actinomycetota; class Thermoleophilia; order Solirubrobacterales; family Solirubrobacteraceae; genus Palsa-513. Next base: position 462 of record DATGHN010000267.1, on the reverse strand, counting down.
CCGGGCGCCTGGGGCGCGGTGATGCCGCCGTTGCTTGCCTCACCGACGCGTATCAGCGAGTAGTTGTCCATGCCCTCAAACGGCGCCACTTCCCAGCCGAACAGCGCGCTGTAGAACGCGGCCGACGCCGCCGTGTCGGGTGATGAGAGCTCGTTCCAGACGAGCGCTCCCGGCGCGTTGACGAGCTCCGCGCCGATCGTCGTGCGCGGCTCCCAGACGCTGAAGAAGGCGCCCTGCGGATCCTGGATTACAGCCATCCGCCCGACATCGAAGACGTCGAATGGCTCGGCGATCAGCGTCGCGCCGAGCTCGACCGCCTGGGCCGCCGACGCGTCGGCGCTCTCGACCGTGACGTAGGACCCCCACGCTGACGGCGCGCCGGCATCACGCTGCGCGTCGCCCTGCGGACCGATCGCGGCGACACGCTTGCCGTCGACTCGCATCATCGAATAGACGGCGCCC
>DATGHN010000266.1:0-7512 GCA_035308005.1 Solirubrobacteraceae bacterium | reverse complement strand
CCGTGCAGGTGCTCGATCTCGACGCGCGGCACCTCCATGACCGTCGGCACCAGGTAGTCCATGAACGTGCCGGCCAGGAAGTTGGCCTCCTCGTCGTAGAGGGCGTTCTCGAGCAGTGCGATGCCGATCCCCTGAGCGATGCCGCCGCGAATTTGCCCCTCGACTATCGCCGGGTTGATCAGATCGCCGCAGTCCTCGACGACGAGGTAGCGCGTGATCTCGACGACCCCGGTCAACGGGTCGACCTCGACCTGACAGGCGTGCGTCCCGCCCGACCAGCCGCCCGGCGGCTCGTGCATAACCGAGCTCGAGCGTAGGCCGGCGTCCTCCCCGGGCGGCGCGGCGAAGTAGGCGGCGCCGGCGACGTTGGCGAGCGGCATACCGCCGGCCGGGTCGCCCTTCGGGCGCACGGTGGCGTCGACGATCTCGAGGTCGCTCGGGGCGATCTCCATGATGTGGCCGGCGATCTCGAGCACCTTTTCCTTGACCGAGCGGGTGGCGAGCAGCGCCGCTCCGCTGGCCATCGTCGCGGCGCGCGAGCCGCCGGTTCCGATCACGCTGAACGGCGTCAGCTGCGTGTCGCCGTGGATGATGCGGACGTTCTCGAGCGGGATGCCCATCTCCGTCGCGGCGACTTGGGCGAGGGTTGTCTCGTGCCCCTGGCCGTGCGGCGCCTGCGCCGTGGTCACCGTGAGGTGCCCGTCGATCTCCAGTCGCGCGTAGGCCCGCTCCGGCGGCAGGCCCGACTCCATCGAGGGGAACAGATTCGGCGGACCCGGAGCCGGCTCTATGTAGGAGGAGTAGCCGAGCCCGATCAGTCGGCCCTCCTCGCGCGCCTTCGTCTGGGCGGCTCGGAACTCCTGCTCGCCCGCCAGCTCAGCCGCTCGCTCGAGCGCCTCGCTGGCGCGGATACCCTCGATCGTCGGCCCGGTGACCATCTCGGTCGGCTGCTCCTCGGCGGTGTAGACATTGCGCCGCCGAACGTCGAGCGGGTCGAGGCCGAGCTCGCGGGCGATGCGGTCGACGAGCGCCTCGCGGGCCAGGGTCTCGATTGCCCACGGGCCGCGATAGGTCCCGTAGGAGGCCTTGTTGGTCGCGTAGACGGTGTTGGCCCAGCGCAGCGCTGGGATGTGGTAGGGCCCGGTCATCATCGTTCGCACGATCGGCCCGAGGAACGACGGCGGGAACGGCAGCACGGGGTAGGCGCCGACGTCGAGGCGCATATTCGCGTCCAGGCCGCGGATCGTCCCGTCCTCGTCGACGGCCGCCGAGATCTCAAGGATCTCCGAGCGCGCATGCGAAGCCGACGTCATGTTCTCGACGCGATCCTCGACCCACTTGACCGGCCGGCCGAGGATCCGCGAGACCGCGCACAGCGCGGCGTCCTCGCGCTGAAGCCCGGCCTTCTGGCCGAACGCGCCGCCGACATCGGGGGTGATGACGCGAACCTGATCGGCCGGCTGGGCGAGAGCGCCGCTGAGGCCGAGCTTGAGACCGTGCGGCGACTGGGTCGTCGCGTAGTAGACGAGGTCTCCGCTGCCGGCGTTGTAGTCGGCGATGCCCCCGCGGCACTCCATCGGCACGTGCGCGACGCGCTGTGGGCGCAGCGTCAGCTCGACGATGCGGGCGCCGGCGAAAGCCGCCTCCACGTCGCCGAAGTCGCGGTTCTCGCTGTAGAGGAGATTCGAGTCGATGTCGTCGAAGAGGTTGGGCCGCGAGGAGTCCTCGGCGTGCTCGATCGAAGCGACTGCGACAAGCGGCTCGTAGTCGACGAAGACGGCGTCCCGCGCATCCTCGGCGATGTAGCGGCTCTCGGCGATGACAAGCGCGACCGGGTCGCCGACGTAGCGAACCTTGTCGGAGGCCAACGCCGTGAACACCGGGCGTGCCACGTTGGGCACCTCAGGCTGGATCGAGAGCGGATAGACCTTTCCCTCGAGATCGGCTGCGGTGATGATCGCCACCACGCCCGGCATTGCGCGGGCAGCGTCGACCTCGACGCCGGTGATCCGCCCGTGGGCAATGCTCGAGCGCACGAACACGCCGTGCAGCATCTTCGGCAGCTGCATGTCGTCGATGTAGCGTCCGCGGCCGGTCAGGATGCGCGCATCCTCGACGCGGCGAACGCTCTGGCCGACGAAACGCTGGGCCGGGGCGACGCTGCTCATGCTCCGCGCTCCGCGGCGAGCATGACGGCCTGCACGATGCTCTCGTAGCCGGTGCAGCGGCAGAGGTTGCCGGAGATCGCCTCGCGCACGTCGTCCTCGGTCGGGGTCGCGTTCTCGGCCAGGAGCTCGGTGGCCGTCATCAGGAAGCCCGGCGTGCAGAAGCCGCACTGGAAGGCATGCGAGTCGGCGCACGCCTGTTGGAGCACGCCGAGGCTGCCGTCCGGCTCGAGCAGGCCCTCGATCGTCCGGACGTCGGCGCCGTCGGCCTGGACGGCGAGCATCAGGCAGGACCGCGCCGAGGCGCCGTTCACGGTAACGGTGCAGGCACCGCAGACGCCGTGCTCGCAGCCTAGATGCGTGCCGGTGAGCTCAAGGTCCTCGCGCAGGAAATCGGCCAGCGTCCGGCGCGCCTCGACGCTCGCAGTGCGCGTCACGCCGTTGACGGTGAGGGTCACCTCGATGCTCATCGTGTCGCCTCCGCAAGCGCTCGCTGTGCCAGGACGCCGGCGACGCGCCGGCGGTATTCAGCGCTCGCGTGGGTGTCGCCGGCCGGGTCGAGCTCGGCCTTGGCGCGCTCCGCCGCTTCGGCAAAGACCTCGGCGCTCGGCTGCGCCCCGACGAGCATCTTCTCCGCCTCGCGCGCGCGCATGGGAGTGCCGCCGACGCCGATGAAGGCGAGTCGGCAGTCGGCGATCTTGTCGCCTTCGAGAGCCACCGCGGCGGCGACGCCCACCAGCGCGAAGTCCCCGTGGCGCCGCGCGAGCTCATGGAACGCGACGCCGTGCCCCTTAGCCATCCCCGGCACGCGGACCTCGACGAGAAGCTCATCCGGCTCAAGCGCGGTCGTCAGGAAGCCGGCGAAGAAGTCTGCGGCCTCGATCGTGCGTTCGCCGCGCTTCTTCTTGGCGACCAACTGCGCATCGAGCGCAAGCGCGACCGCGGGAAGCTCGGCGGCCGGATCGGCATGGGCGATGCTGCCCCCGACGGTCCCCCTGTTTCGGATCGCCGCGTGGCCGATATTCGGCAGCGCGGTCGTCATCAGAGGCGCGCGCTCGCGAATCAGCGCATCTCCCTCAGCGGTCCGCTGGCGCGTCATCGCGCCGATCGCGACGCCGCCGTCCCATTCGCGAATCCCCGCGAGCTCGCCGACGCCCGCGAGGTCGATGACGGTCCCCGGGAATGCCATGCGCAGATTCAGCAGCGGCATCAGGCTCTGACCGCCGGCGAGGACGGCACAGTCGTCGGCGTGCTCGGCGCGCGCGTCGAGCGCCTCCTCGAGCGTCGTCGGCGCCACGTAATTGAACGCGGGCGGTTTCATCGCCCGGACTCCCTCGCCGCCGTTCTCCTCACACTGCCTCCCGGATCCACGTTCTCAAGCCCTCGACGGATCCTAGTGAGGACCTCGCGCGGGCGCTTGTATATGCGTGCGGCGTTTCGACCTGCGGTGATGCAGGCGATCCGTCAGCATGCCGGACGTGGCACTGGAGATCGAGCACTTCACCGATCCGGCATGCCCCGTCGCGTTCTCGGCCGAGCCGGTCCGTCAGCGGCTCCGCTGGCACTACGGCGACCAATTGCACTGGCGCCACACGATGGTCGTGATCACCGTCGAGCCAGGACACGCCGAGCGCCTCGCCGAGGGCGCGCCGAACCTCCAGCGCAGCCACGGGATGCCGATCGACCCCAATCCGCTGCCCCGGCCGGCGTCGTGCGAGCCGGCGTGCCGGGCGGTCGTCGCGGCGCGCCTGAACGCTTTCGACCGCCACGAGCGGCTGCTGCGCGAACTGCGCGTGCGGACGATGGCCGGCGGACTTCTCGACGACCCCGAGCTGATCGCCGCGGCGGCGCGCAGCGCCGGGATCGACCCCGGCGATCTCGATCGCTGGGTCGCGCGCGACGAAACGACGGCGGAGCTCGCGGGCGACATGGCCGCCGCGCGCAAGCCGTCCCCGGCGGCCCACGCGCTCGATCACAAGCTCGCCGGCCCGCGCTCGGAGCGCCGCTATTCGACGCCGAGCTATGAGATCGCCGACGCCGCGAGCGGGCGCTCGATCTGCGTGCCCGGGCTCAACCCGTTCGAGGCCTACTCGACCGCGATCGCGAACCTCGATCCGACGCTCGAGCGCCGCCACGCCCCGCGGACCGTGGCGGAGCTGCTCGCCTGGACGACCGAGCCGCTGGCGACCGCCGAGATCGTCGCGATCCTCGATCGCGACGCGGCTTGCGTGCGCGCCGAGCTGGCGCACGTCGCGCGACCGACGGCGGCCGGCGCGGACTTCTACTGGCAGCTGGCGTAGCGGCGCGCACGCGCCTTGACGGCGCAGCGTCCGGGGTCTAGCGTTGCGGGCGCGCCACCGCCCAGGCGCGTCCTCTCAGCCGGCGACTCGCCCCACGCGCACTCGCCGGCGCTGAAGGAGCAAGGGACACGGTCTCGGGCCTGTCACCTCCAGTCAAGGTCGTGATGCGTGGGACCGCGACCGGCACGGGAGCTGACATGACTCGAGACCATGCAGCAAAGCGCGCCGTCCGCGCGCGGATGGCGGCGACAGGCGAGAAGTACACCGAGGCCCGCCGTGATGCGGGTGGAGCGCAGCCGCCGGCGGCATCCACGCCCAGTCCCGAACCCGGCGGCTTCGACGTCGACCCGATCGGCGCGTTCACAGACCAGGGCTACAACGCAATCCTCCTCGCCGAGGACGAAGCCCGGATGCTCGGGCAGCCGCTCGTCGAGCCCGAGCATCTGCTGCTCGCCGCCTCGCGCCACGGCAACGTTCAGAGGCTGCTGCTACGCGAGGGCATCGACGCTGGTGCGATCCACGCCACGATCGTCGCCGGCGACGGACGCGGCAGCGAACTCGTGTTCGGCCGCGTTCCGCGGTCGGCGGCGAGCGACCGCGCACTGGTGGACGCGGTCAGTGAAGCGTTCACACGCGGGATCACGGGGCCGAGCACCGAGCATCTCTTGCTCGGTCTCGCTCGCGCTCAGTCACCTCCGGCGATCCTCGGCGAACTCGGGCTGCCCGACCCGGTAGCCCTGGTGAATGCTCACTATCCGGATCGCGCCCACAGGACACCCCTCGACGACGCACAGATTGCTCGAAGAATCGCCGTCGCCGGACGCCGCGACGCGCCGCGCCCGGGTCCGATGCCGCCGATCTTCGAGCGCTTCCTCGCCGAGTCGCGCGAGGCGATCGAGGACGCGGTGGCCGCGGCGGGCTCGCTCAAGAGTGCCTACGTGACGCCCGCGCATCTCATGCTCGGGCTGCTCGACGTTCCACGCGGCGCCGTCGCAAAAGTGAGCGCCGGCCACGCCGGCACACTCCACGCACTGCGCGACGGCGCCGCCGGCCAGCTCGATCGCCCGACGACACCCACCACGATCTTCTCGCCGCCGGCGCGTGAGATCGTGGCTGAAGGCACGCTCGCGGTCGTGCATCGACTCGGCGACTGGGAGATCACGGCAGGGCACCTCCTGCTCGCCGTGCTCGAGAGCCCCGATTCGGCGATCACGGCTCTACGGGCGGGGGTGCCGGGCTCGGCGGCCGTCGCGACGGAGCTCGAAGCGGTCCTCGCACGACGGGAGGGCGCGTGATGTGACCTTCGCCTAGGGTGAGCGACGGGACTCGAACCCGCGACCGCCGGGACCACAACCCGGAGCTCTACCAGCTGAGCTACGCCCACCAGGGCTCACGCAATCTAGCAGCGCCCGGCCCGGCCAAATCCGCCCTTTGCCATACTCGCCGCCGTGCCGTTCGACCCCTCGCGCGCGACCGAGAGCTACGCCCCGAGCCCGTCGCGCTACGACGGGATGCGCTACCGCCGCGTCGGCCGAAGCGGATTGCAGCTGCCCGAGATCTCACTCGGCCTGTGGCAGAACTTCGGCGACGACCGCCCGCTGCAGAACGGCCGCGCGATCCTCCGCCGCGCCTTCGACCTCGGGATCACCCATTTCGACCTCGCCAACAACTACGGGCCGCCCTACGGCGCCGCGGAGTCGAACTTCGGCCGGCTCTTCCACGAGGACTTCCGCGCCCACCGTGAGGAGATCGTCATCTCCACCAAGGCCGGCTACGACCAGTGGCCCGGCCCCTACGGCGAGTGGGGCTCGCGCAAGTACCTGCTCACGAGCCTCGATCAGAGCCTCGAGCGGATGCGCCTCGACCACGTCGACATCTTCTACTCCCACCGCTTCGACCCCGACACGCCGCTCGAGGAGACGATGGGCGCGCTCGACACGGCCGTCCGCCAGGGCAAGGCGCTGTACGCCGGCATCAGCTCCTACTCACCGGAGCGCACCGAGGAGGCGATCGAGATCCTCACGCGCCTCGGCACGCCGCTGCTGATCCACCAGCCCTCCTATTCGATGCTCAACCGCTGGATCGAGGACGGCCTGCTCGACACGCTCGGGCGCCACGACGTCGGAGCGATCGTCTTCTCGCCGCTCGCCCAGGGACTGCTCACCGACCGCTACCTCGACGGGATACCGGCCGACTCGCGCGTGCGCATCGGCGAGCACCTCAACGAGTCGATGATCACGACCGAGAACCTCGCGCGCGTGCGGGCGCTCAACGAGATCGCCACGGCGCGCGGCCAGACGCTCGCCCAGCTGGCGATCACCTGGGCCCTGCGCGATGGCCGCGTGACCTCCGCGCTGCTCGGCGCAAGCAGCGTCGCCCAGCTCGAGAGCAACGTCGCCGCGCTCGACGCGGCCCCCCTCAGCGCCGCGGAGCTCGAGGCGATCGACAGCCGCGCAAGCGACGGCGCGGTCAACATCTGGCGCGCCTCAAGCGACGGCTGAGCGCCGCCGCCGGTCTCAGCCGCGTCCGTGCGGCCCCTCGAAGTCGATCGCCGGCCCGAGCGGGACGATCCGGCTCGGATTGATCGACGGGTGCGTGTAGTAGTAGTGGCGCTTGATCTCGTCGAGCTTGACGGTCTCTGCGATCCCCGGCAGCTGGTAGAGCTCGCGCGTGTAGCCCCACAGGTTCGGATAGTCGACGATCCGCCGCCTATTGCACTTGAAGTGCCCGTGGTAGACGGCGTCGAAGCGAACGAGCGTCGGGAAGAGCCGCCAGTCGGCCTCGGTCAGCTCCTCACCCAGCAGGTAGCGCGAGCGCCCGAGCAGCTCCTCGAGCCAGTCGAGCGTCTCGAACAGCGGCACGAACGCCGCCTCGTAGGCCGCCTGCGAGCGCGCGAAGCCGCACCGGTAGACGCCGTTGTTGAGCGTCTCGTAGACCCGCTCGTTGACCGCGTCGATCTGCGCCGCGAGCGCGTCCGGATATAGCTCAGCGCCCGCTCCGCCGCCGAACACCCCGGTCTCGAACATGCGAATGATGTCGCTTGACTC
>DATGHN010000265.1:0-5019 GCA_035308005.1 Solirubrobacteraceae bacterium | reverse complement strand
CACGAGTTCCAGCTGACCGCGGCGGGCACGGCGTTGCTGACCGCCTACCGCCCGCTCGATTGCGACCTGGTCTCCGTTGGCGGGCGGCCGCTCAGCGCCGTCACGGACTCGCTCTTTCAGGAGATCGACGTCCGCACGGGCCTCGTGATGTACGAGTGGGACTCGCTCGACCACGTTCCGCTGAGCGAGTCCTATTCCTCGCCCTCGGGCAGCTCGACGCACTGGCCGTTCGACTTCTTCCACCTCAACTCGATCAACCTCAACGCCGACGGAACGCTCTTGATCTCAAGCCGCAACACCTGGGCCGCGTACGAGATCGACCCGCACACGGGCCAGGTCTTGTGGACCTTGGGCGGGAAGGCATCGTCGTTCACCGAGGGCCGCGGGGCGGCGACCGCCTACCAGCACGACGCGCGCCCGACCGCCCCCGGACAGATCTCGCTGTTTGACAACGGCAGCTTCCCGCAGGTTCACGCGCAGTCGCGCGGCGTCGTTCTCACAGTCGATGCGCAGACGCACACGGTTTCGGTGCTCGAACAGTTCCTTCATCCTGGACGCCCGCTGCTTGCCGACAGTCAAGGGAATCTTCAGGCGCTTGGTCACGGCGACTGGTTCGTCGGCTGGGGCCAGGAGCGGTATTTCTCCGAGTTCGGCGCACACTCGACGCTCCTCTTCGACGCCAGCCTGCCGCAGGGCTATGAGTCCTATCGCGCCCTCTCCTTCAACGACTGGAACGCGACGCCCACCAGCGCCCCGGCGCTCGCGCTGCGGTCTGGCTCAAGCGGCGTGGCCGCCTACGCGAGCTGGAACGGCGCTACCACCGTCGCGCGCTGGGAGGTGCTGTACGGGCCCTCGAGCACGGCGCTGCGGCCCGTCCAGACGGCGGCGCCGAGCGGCTTTGAGACCTCGATTGCCCTGGGCAAGCGAAGCGGCGGGGTGGTCGAGGTGCGCGCCCTGGACGCGCGCGGACGCGTGCTCGGCACCTCGGCCGCTCAGGCGCTGTCGCGGAGCTAGAACTCGAGCCGCGGCCAGTACTGGCTGCCGCGCTCGATGAAAAAGGCGTTGGCGCGGCGCAGCGTGAACTCGCGGCGAGCTCCGTCGGCGGCGGCGACGACGACGCAGCGACCCTCCTCGCGCAGTTCGACGATCGTGACCGGCTCCGCCTCGCCGCTGAAGTGCCACACGCGCGCGGGCGCGGCGAGCTGCGGCAGCGAGCGCGACGGGCGCATCTACAGCTTGTAGCTGTAGCCCGGGTGGGCGCGCAGGAAGGCGCGCGCGGTCGCGAACGGATGGCGGAGCTCGGACGCTCGCCCGGCGCAATCGACGAGGAAGGAGCCGCCCTCGATCGAGGGCAGCCCACGCGCCCAGATCGCCTCGGGCACCTCCGGGCAGACGAGCCGCGCGGCGCTCACGGCGGTGTTTGACCCGCGGTCGGCGTAGGGACCGCTGATCAGCAGGAAGCGCGCCTCGCCGGCGGCGACGAGTGAGGCGAGCCGCGTGTTGCTGAGCGCCGGGTCGTAGGCCCCGTAGCCGCCTTCGGCGGAGGCGTTCAGGCCGAGCAGGTAGATCGGCGCGCCCTGGTCAGACGATTGCGTCAGGAGCGGATAGGAACTCGTCGCCCCGCTCGCGCGCAGGAAGCTGATCAGCCCGCGGTCGGCCGCCTCATCGGTCGGCGGAGCGTCGATCCCGCCGTAGCCCGCATGGTTGTAAGGGCCGGCGACCGGGAACGTCCCATCGACCGGCGCGAGCCAGACGCTGAAGCTGTAAATCAGCGGCGCGACGACGAGCGCGGCGACGGCGACGCCGAGTGCCCAGCCGCTGCGGCGCCCCGACAGCGGTATCGCGATAAGCGCGATCAGCGTGATCGCGACGAGCGGGATCCGCCACCAGGTCGGGTAGTGCTCGCGCTCGATCAGCACCAACTGTGCGGCGACGGTGCCGACGACGGCAAGGACCGCGAGGAGGAATCCGCGCAGCGGGCGCCCGCCGCCCAAAAGCGAGGCCAGTGCCACAGCGCCCACGCCGGCCATCGCGGCGGTGCCCGGGCCGAGCGCCGAGGCGTAGTAGGGATGGACGATCCCGGCCGAGAAGTCGAGCGTGGCGAGCTCGACCAGGAACCAGCCGCCGAGCACGAAGAGGCCGCCGGCGCGGCGGTCGGCGCGCCGGCGCACGGCGATGACGGCCGCAATCAACCCGATCACCGCGAGCGGCACGAGCCATCCCGCCTGGTCGCCCATGCCGGTCGCGAAGATCCGCAGCGGGCTGCGGGTTCCGCCGAAGGGGATGTCTTCGGCACGCCGCGGTCTCCCCTTCACGGGCGGCGCCGGCGGGAGAGTGATCGGCGCGAGGTGCGCGGCCCTGTAGCGCAGCTCCGCCGCGGTGTAGGGAATGTTGATGCCGCGGCGCATCAGCGGCACGAGCTGTTGCGTGGTCAGGTGCGTGACGGTTGAGCCGCCGGGTCCGCCCTCCTGCCCGCCGACTCGCCCGAACCCGTTGTAGCCGAAGTCGAGCTCGAACTCCGTGTTGTTGGTCGAGCCGCCGACGAACGGCCGCTGCGACCCGGGCGTCAGATCGACCGCCACCGACCAGGACACCGCCACGGCGACGAGCACGGCGCCGGCCACGGCGAGCTTGAGGAGACGCGTGCGAAGCGACTCGTCGGCGCAGACCAGGTAACCGGTCGCGATGCCCGGCACGCACAACAGCGCCGCCAGCGACTTGGTGTTGAACGCGAGGCCGACCATCACTGCCGAGACGATCAGCCAGCGCAGCCGTCCGTTCTCGATCGCCGTCATTGCGGCGCCGCAGGCAGCGAGCATCAGGAGGATCAGGAGCGGGTCCACGCCGTTGTCGCGGCCGACGGCCACAAACGACGGAAAGACGGCGAGCGCAAGCGCCGAAAGCAGCCCCGCGACGCGTCCGTAGCGCGGCGCGACGATCCAGTACAGAAGCGCCACGGCGAGCACCGTGATGACGCCCTCCGGGATCAGCAGGCTGAGCGGGTTGAACCCGAAGAGCTTGGCGCTCAACCCCTGCACCCACAGTGCCAGCGGCGGCTTGTCGACGGTGATCAGTCCATTGGGGTCGGCGGCGACGAAGAAGAAGTTGCTCGAGGAGCGCAGCATCGACTTGACCGCCGCTGAGTAGAACGTGTTCGCGTAACCGTTCTGCGCGAGCTTGACGAACTCGAGCAGCCCACTCAGGACGAGGATCGCGGCGAGGCCGGCGTGCTCGAGCCCCGGCAGCCGGCGCGGCTGGACCCGGGCCGGCCGACCGGTCGCGGGCTCCAGCTCGGAGACGCTCATGCCGGCTTGCGAAACACCGCCGCCAGCGACAACCCGGCGGGGATGCGCAGGCCGTGGCCGATCAGGCGCGCCTCTACGCGCAGCGGCACCTCGAGCAGCAGGTTCAGCCGCTCCGGCATGCGCTGGAGGTCCGACGAAGGGCCTTCGACGTGCGTGCGGCGCGCGAACAGGCGGTAGGGGATCGCAACCGGCAACAGCGCCGCGTTGAAGTAGGACAGGCGGACCGTCTTCCAGCCGGCCTGCTTTGTGGCCCGCGAGAGGGTGCGGCTCGTGTAACGGCGGAAGTGGTGGTTGATGACGTCATGGTTGCTCCACAGCCATTGGTAGGCGGGAACGGTGATCACCAGGCTGCCGCCCGGGCGAACGACGCGGAGCATCTCGCCCAGCGCGCCCTGCTCGTCCTCGACGTGCTCGATCACGTCCAGGCAGACGGCCACGTCGAAGGCGTCTGAGGGGAGCGGGAGATCGGTCAGCGAGCACTGCAACACCTCGCCGACGTCGCGCTGGCGCGCCCGCTCGACGCTCGCGTCGGAGATCTCAACGCCGGTGACCGTTCCGAGCTCGGCGAGGTCGATCATGTTCCGCCCGCTGCCACAGCCGGCGTCGAGGATCTGCGCGCCGGAGCCGAGCTTCAGGCCGCTGATCAGCTCGTCAATGATCCGCCGCCGACCGCGGTACCACCAGTGGGCGTCTTCCAGTTCGTGTGTCTGAAGTTCTAGAACCCTGTCCATCAGTGTCCGATCGGGCGCACCGAGTCTCGCGCGGCTCGGCCGCGGGCGGCGCGGCTGCAGATCAGGGTGAAGATCAAGAGAACCTCGGCGCGAGCCGCGATGCGCGGCGCCGCCCAGCGCAACATAAAGGAAGGCTACAGACTGTCAGGCGGAGCGTCGTCGTGCTGCGTGGGCCGGCGGGGCGGATGGTTTCTTGTGCTTGTGCGATGACGGATGCGGCAGCCAGTGGTAGGACCCGGGCTTGCCGGTCGATATCCCGCACGCGGAGCCGCTGACGAACACCCAGTTCCCTCTGCCGTGTTGCGCGTTGATGTCGCGTACGAGATAGAAGGGGCTCTTCGTCAACGCGTCGCCGTAGCGCGCCTCGTAGCGCACGTCGAGGACGTGGCGTCCGGTCATCCGGAGCGGGTCCGCGGGGTGCGCCGCGGCCGACCACGGATAGAAGTTCGCGAATTCCTCGCAGTTGTCGCGGTAGCACCAGCCGTGCCCGCGCGTGCCGCATTTGCTGTCGAAGTGCAGCGGCACGCCGCCGAAGCAGCGCGGGTAGCAGCCACTCCACACGGCGCTGCCGCTCTGCGCGACGAAGGTCACCGTGTTGAGGTCGGGATTGGCGCAGATCGCGTTCGCGCTGAGCTGTCGTCTCGTCCAGTCGCGGTCGTACTGCGACCAGCCGCAACTGCCGGCGAGGGTCCCGCTGAGAATCTCGCCGCCGACCTGCTGCTGGCCGAGGTTCTCCTGCGTCACAGCCAGCGCCGTGCCGGCCGAGACGTTCCCGATTGCAAGCTGACTTGCGTACTGCGTGACGTCGCCGGAGGCGGTGATCGTGCACCACTGCGACTGGTTGCAGGTCGCGACGCCCACACCCGCGTCAGCCGTCGCGTGCAGGGCGAGCATCAGGAAGGTTGCGCCGATCGTGGCGCCGGCAAGGAGTCGCAGCTTCATCGCTTCTTGGGCGTCGCTCCGAGATCGTAGACGCGCCAGGA